>JAIXZF010000197.1 GCA_027489835.1 Hyphomicrobiales bacterium | reverse complement strand
TTGGCAAAACAGTGTCACGAACAAGGCGGCGCAAAGCGTCGCGGAAACCAGGGTGGAACTTGATGACCTCCGGCATTCGCAATCTTCTTTGCGCCTCGGCCTCGGCCGCCGCGCTCGTCATGGCGGCCTCCGCCGCCGAGGCCAGCTCCTTCGCGATTCGTTCCGGCCAGTCGGCCGAAGGCCTCGGCATGGCCTATGCTGGCGCTGCTTCCGGCGGCATCGGCATGGGCGCGATGGCCTGGAACCCGGCCGCCATCACTATGTTCCCCGGCCGCCAGAGCCAGTGGAACGCAACCTATCTCAACGCCACGGCGAAGTACGGCAACATCGTCGGCCCGACGGCCGCGCTTGGCCCCTCCGACAATCTGGGGATCGACGGCGCCTTCATCCCGGCATCCTACAATGCCTGGCAGCTGACGGATCGCCTTTTCATCGGCCTGACCAACACCGCGCCCTATGGCCTGCGCTCCAAGCCGGGTGGCTCGGACGGCACCTGGGCTGGCCAGACCTATGGCCGCTCCGCCACGATCCGCACCGTCAACATCGCTCCGACTATTGGCTACGCGATCAACGAGTGGATTTCGGTCGGCGCCGCGTTGCAGATCCAGTACGGCCAGGTTGACCTCAAGCAGGCGACGGCCGCCGCTCCCGGCGCGCTCGGCGTCCAGATCCGTGGTGACAGCTACGACATCGGCTACCGGCTTGGCGTCACGCTGCAGCCCTTCAAGGGCACGAGCATCGGCATCGCCTACCGCTCCGGCATCGACCAGACGATCTCGGGCCGTCTCGTCCGCTACGATCTCGGCGGCTTGACCTTCCCGGCCAAGGCCAACCTCAAGCTGCCCGGTTCGGTCGTCGTCGGCCTGTCGCAGGAAATCAATGATCGCTGGCAGGCCCATCTCGGCGTCGAGTGGACCAACTGGGCCCGCTTCGGCACCATCCCGGTCATCAACCGCGCCAACGGAGCCACGCTGACCAACCTGCGCTTCGAGTACAAGGACAGCTGGTACTTCTCGGCCGGTCTCGAGTACAAGTACAACAAGGAGCTGACCCTCCGCGCCGGCGTCGGCTACGAGCTCTCGGCGGTGGACCTCAGCAGCCGCTCGGTCTTCGTCTCGGACAATGACCGTCTCTGGCTCTCGGCCGGCCTCAGCTACAAGTTCAACGAGAAGCTGACGGCCGATATCGGCTACACGTTCATCGCCGTGAACAAGGCCCGCATCGCCTATGGCCCTGGCACGGCCCAGGGTGGCCCGCTGCCGCTGACGGCGGTTGCGGAACCCAAGATCCACATCGTCGCCGTGGGCCTCACCTATCGCTGGGATGACCCGGCCGTGGCCGCTCCGGCCCCGATGGTCCGGAAGTTCTGACCGGACCTGAATGATTTCGTCGCTGGGGAGTGACGTGTCGAGGAAGCCGGCCGAGAGGCCGGCTTTTCCTTTGGCAAGGTCTGCCTCTGGCCGCCGCGATGGAGCCTGAGCCGATGAAGAAGCCGATCCTGTTCCTGATCAGCCCGAATTCGCGCCCGGACCGGCCCGAGGGCTGGTATTGCCCCGACTGCGCCCTCGTCGAGGGTGTCCTGGCTTACTACCCGCAGCTCCGCGAGGCGCTGGACTTCCGCTATGTGCCGTTCCCGCGGCCGCGGACCGAACTGGTGGAACTCGTGGGAGCCTGGGCCCAGGATTGTCCCTGCCTGCTGCTGGATCCCGGCATGGGCCCGGCCGAGGCGCCCGTCATCGAGGGCTGGCGCGTGATCACCGAGAACACGAAGCTCCTGCTGGACACGCTGCCGCTTCTGGCCCCCGGCGTCGGCCGCACGGGCGCCGGCTCGATCTTCTGAACGCCGGGGCCTGCCGCTCGCACGGCGTCTGCGTCATGGCCAGGCCGGCGCATTGCGCCGGGCCCGCAAGCGGCCGGACCTTAACCGTGAAGCCGGCAGGGGAGCGCTTCATCTGCGCCGCTCGCCGGACGTGCGCCCCCGCCAACCGTCACGCCTTGATCTTCACGAAGGTCCCCGGCGCCGCGCAGATCGGCTTGTGCTTGCGGCTGCCGAGCTTGTCCCGCGCCTTCACTGTGGCCGGCGCCTGCGCCCTGATCCACTCGAACCAGTAGGGCCACCACGAGCCCGGCGTCTCGTGGGCCGACGCCACCCAGTCCTCGAAGCGGCCAACCGGTTTGCCGCCTGTCCAGTACTGGTATTTCGGCTTGCTGGGCGGATTGACCACTCCGGCGATGTGCCCCGAGCCCGCCATGACGTAATCGACCGGGCCGCCGAAATGCGCGCAGCCGTTGAACACCGATTTCGCCGGCGCGATGTGGTCTTCCTTCGCCGCCAGGTTGAAGATCGGCATCGTCACCTTGCCCATGTCGAGCTTGACGCCGGCGACCCGCATCTTGCCGCGGGAGAGCTTGTTCTTGAGGTAGCAGCTGCGCAGGTAGAAGGAGTGGTTCTTCTCAGGCATCCGGGTGGAGTCTGAGTTCCAGTAGAGCAGGTCGAACGGGTAGGGCGACTGCCCCTTGAGGTAGACATTGACAACATTGGCCCAGATCAGGTCGTTGGGCCGGAGCATGTTGAAGGCGTTGGCCATGCGCGCGCCGTCCAGATAGCCGCGCAGGCTCATCTGCTCCTCGATCGACCGGATCTGTTCCTCGTCGACGAAGACCTTGAGCTCGCCCGGGTCCTTGAAGTCGACCTGTGTGGTGAACAGCGTCGCGCTGGAGATCCGCTTGTCGCCCTTCGTGGCCATGTAGGCGAGCGTGACCGCCATCATCGTGCCGCCGACGCAGTAGCCGATCGCGGTCACATCGGGCTGGCCCGTGATCTCGCAGGTGGCCTCGACGGCGGCGAGGATGCCGTCCTTCATGTACTCCTCGAAGCCCATGTTCCGGTGCCGCTCGTCCGGATTGACCCAGGACACGCAGAACACCGTCAGCCCCTGCGCCACGCACCATCGGATGAACGACTTCTCGGGATTGAGATCGAGGATGTAGTATTTGTTGATCCAGGGCGGGACGATCAGCAGCGGCCGCGCCAGCACCGTCTCGGTGGTCGGCGCATACTGGATGAGCTCGATCAGCTCGTTCCTGAACACCACCTGGCCCGGCGTGATCGCCATGTTGACGCCGACCTCGAAGCGTTCGGTGTCGGTCATCCTGATCTTCAGTTCGCCATTGCCGGCGTTGACGTCCTCCGCCAGCATCTTCATGCCGCGCACGAGGTTGTCGCCGTTCTGCCGGAAAGTCTCCCGGATCAGCTCGGGGTTGGTGGCGAGGAAGTTCGAAGGCGACAGCGCGCTCGCGAGTTGCTTGACGTAGAACCGCGCCTTGTCCCGCGTGTGGTCGTCCACCCCATCCGCCCGGTCGACCACGGTCTCAGCCCAGCGCGAGGTGATGAGGTAGGCCTGCTTGATGAAGTCGAACATCGGATTGGCGCGCCATTCCTCATCCGCGAAGCGCGCATCCCTGGGGTCCGGCTGCGCCACGGGCTGGTGCACCTCGCCCTGCATCTTCTTGAGCGTTTCGGACCACAGCGTCATGAAGTTGGTCGCGAGCGAGGCCTGCACCTCGATCGCCTTCTGCGGGTCGGACATCACCTTCTCGGCCACTTGACCGAAGGTCTTGACGATGTCGCCGGCCTCGTCGGCCAGGCCGCCCCTGTGCTCGCCGCGCTCGAGCGGCTTGATCATCGCCGCGGTGGCCTTGCCCGCCTCCTCGACGAAGCGCGCGACGTTGCGCGACAGCGCTTCGAAATCGGGCAGGGCGATGGGCTCGTCCGCCTGATCGGGTGCCTTGGCGGGGTCTCGCGCTTGGCCGGACATGAGCGTTTCGTCTCCTCGCGCGGCGCCTTATGGTGTCGCCACCGAAGCACCGCAATTTTGGGTCTCTTAACATCTTGAAGGTCATGTTTGACAGTCAGGAAAACGGATGATGGCGATGAAAACCTCGGCGTTGCTGACGCTTGTGTGTCTTGGCGCGGCCTTGGCCGGCTGCGGGGAGACCAATGTCGTGCGCGACGTCGCGCAGGGAACGGGCCTGGCCGGGCGTCCCAGCGAGCCGGCCGATTTTGTTCGCGCCTCGCGGGCCACGGCGCCGTCCGGCTTCATGCCGGTCGGCGTGGACGCGCCGCAGCGCGTCGCCCGCCGCAAGACCCCCGCAGAGTTCCGCGCTATGGAGGCGACGCTCGAGGCCGAGCGCCAGCAGCTCGAGGCGCAGGCCGTGCAGGTGAGGCAGGCCGGCGCAACGCCGCCCGCGCGTCCGCCTGTCGTTCCGCCACAATAAGGCGCTGAGCGCGGCAAAAATAGCATAAAATTGCGTTCGTCGGCTGGTTAGCCAATGCTAAAGCAACTTTATGCGATTCATTGGCAGGCGAGCCTCAGCGGCCGCCCGCCACCAGGAGAAGGCCCATGGCTGACTTTCACCGGATCAAGCGACTTCCGCCCTACGTCTTCGAGCAGGTCAACAAGATCAAGGCCGCCGAACGCGCCAAGGGCGTCGACATCGTCGATCTCGGCATGGGCAACCCCGACCTGCCCGCGCCCAAGCACGTCATCGACAAGCTGGTGGAGACGGCCGGCAAGCCGCGCACCGATCGCTACTCCTCGTCGAAGGGCATCGCCGGCCTCAGGCGCGCGCAGGCCAGCTACTATGAGCGCCGCTTCGGCGTGAAGCTCAATCCCGAGACGCAGGTCGTCGCGACGCTGGGCTCAAAGGAAGGCTTCGCCAACATGGCGCAGGCCATCACCGGGCCGGGCGACGTGGTGCTGGTGCCGAACCCGAGCTACCCCATCCACGCCTTCGGCTTCCTGATGGCGGGCGGCGTGATCCGCTCCGTGCCGGCCGAGCCGACGCCGGAGTTCTTCCCGGCGGCCGAGCGCGCCATCATGCACTCGGTGCCCAAGCCGATCGCGCTCGTGGTCTGCTATCCCTCGAACCCGACCGCCTATGTCGCGAGCCTCGATTTCTACCGCGACCTCGTGGCCTTCGCGAAGAAGCACGACATCATCGTGCTCTCGGACCTCGCCTACGCCGAGGTCTATTTCGACGACGCCAACCCGCCGCCCTCCATGCTGCAGGTGCCCGGCGCCATCGACGTGACGGTGGAGTTCACCTCCATGTCGAAGACCTTCTCCATGGCCGGCTGGCGCATGGGCTTCGCGGTGGGCAATGAGCGGCTGCTGGCCGCGCTCACGCGCGTGAAGTCCTATCTCGACTACGGCGCCTACACGCCGATCCAAGTGGCGGCGGCGGCGGCGCTCAACGGGCCGGATGATTGCATCCGCGAGATGCGCGCCATCTACAAGGCCCGGCGCGACGCGCTGGTGGAGAGCTTCGGCAAGGCGGGGATCGAGATCCCCGTTCCTCAGGCCTCGATGTTCGCCTGGGTGCCGATCCCCGAGAAGTTCCGCCATCTCGGCAGCCTGGAGTTCTCCAAGCTGCTGATCGAGAAGGCCGAGGTCGCGGTCGCGCCGGGCATCGGCTTCGGCGAGCATGGCGATGATTACGTCCGCATCGCCATCGTCGAGAACGAGCAGCGCATCCGGCAGGCGGCGCGCAATATCGGCAAGTTCATGAAGACCGCCGACGCCACGCTCCACAACGTCATCGCGATCAAGAAGGCCGGCTGAGCCGGCCTTCGGGCGCGTCCGCGGGCCTCAGGCCGCGCCGAGATAATCGCCCTTGCCGAGCGGCACGCCGTTATGGCGCAGGATCGCGTAGGCGGCGGTGACGTGGAAGTAGAAGTTCGGCAGCACCCAGCGGATCAGGTAGTCCGCGCCCGAGAAGCTCATCTCGCGCCCGGCGACCTTGATCGTCACCATCCGGTCCTCGCCGCCGTCGATGGCGGAGGCCGGGATCGAGCCGAGCAGCGCCTGCACCTTGGCGATGCGGGCCTGCAGCTCCTGGAAGGTGGTCTCGGTGTCGGGATGGCTGGGCACCTCCATCTGCGCCAGCCGGCAGGAGCCGGCCTTCGCCATGTCGCAGGCGATCTGCACCTGCCGCGCCAGCGCGAACATGTCCGGGAACAGGCGGGCCTGCAGCAGCGCGTTGGGCTCGATCCTCAGCGCGGTGGCGTGGGCCTCGGCCTTGTCGAGGACGGCGCCCAGCGCCTTTAGCGCGTGGGTGAGCTGCGGAATGGCGGCGGCGTGGAGCGAAAGCGGCATGGAACTATCCTGAAGGCGGACGCCGAAGCGTGGGGAAGGACCGCGACCCAATGCGATCGGCCTGGCAAGGTCAAGCCTCGCCTTCGTGCCGAATGCGTGAGGCCGCGCGACGCCGCCGCGGCTTGACGCACCGCCGGCCCCATGCGACCCCGCGCCCATGAAGCTCATCCCCAGGATCGTCGGCGCCGTCTTCCTTGCAGCCGTCATCGCGCTCGGCGTCGCCTCATGGGACGTGGCGCGCGGCCGCGTGCCTGAGACGCGCTCTGCGCTGCTGCTCGACGTGCTCGAAAGCCCGGATGACCGCATCTGCACCCGCGACGCCTCCGCCATCGCGGCGCGCCACATCAAGCCCGGCATGAGCCGCGCCGAGGCGCTGGACGTGCTGGGCAAGGCCACGGTGGTGCCGCCGAAGCCGCTGTTCTGGACCGTGAAGCCGCAGGATGCGCTCGCCGATCAGGGCGCCAGCATCGCCTTCACCCGCGTCGCCCGCTACACCGCCTTCGGCAACCATGTCCTCACCGGCGCGGTCGCGCTGGAGGGCGATGCGGTCCGCTCGGTCAGCGCCCGCTCGATCTGCCCGTTCAACTGAGCCGGGCAGGGGCCCGGCCGGCGCGCGCGGGCCCCGATCGGCATTCGCCCGAGATTGACGAGAGCGGCCCGGCCATGGCACGCCGCGCTGCATGAGCACAGCACTTCGTCTTGGCATCGCCGGGCTCGGCACGGTCGGCGCCTCCGTCATCGAGATCCTCAAGCGGCAGGAGAACGCGCTGTCGGCGCGCTGCGGGCGCGCCATCCGCGTCGTGGCCGTCAGCGCCCGCGACCGCGCCCGCGACCGCGGCGTCGACCTCTCCGGCTACCGCTGGTTCGATGACCCGGTGGCCATGGCGGCCGATGACGGCATCGATTGCCTCGTCGAGCTGATGGGCGGCGCGGACGGGCCGGCCAAGGCCGCGGTGGACGCGGCCATCGCCCACGGCAAGCACGTCGTCACCGCCAACAAGGCGATGCTCGCCCGCCACGGCCTCGCCCAGGCCAGCGCGGCAGAGGCCAAGGGCGTGGCGCTCGCCTTCGAGGCCTCCTCTGCCGGCGGCATCCCCGTGGTCAAGACGCTGCGCGAGGCGCTGGCCGGCAATGGCGTCACCCAGATCGCCGGCATCCTCAACGGCACCTGCAACTACATCCTCACCCGCATGGAGCTGGAGGGCCTGACCTTCGCCGATTGCCTGAAGGACGCGCAGGCGCTTGGCTATGCCGAGGCCGACCCCACCTTCGACGTCGAGGGCTACGACACCGCCCACAAGCTCGCGCTGCTCACCAGTCTCGCCTTCGGTGTTGAGATCGACGCGGAAGCGATTCATGTCGAAGGCATTTCCGCCATCACGCCGCTCGACCTCAGGATGGCGGACGAGCTGGGCTACCGCATCAAGCTGCTCGGCGTGGCCGAACGCACCGCGTCCGGCATCGAGCAGCGCGTCAGCCCTACCATGGTGCCGAAATCCTCGCCCATCGCGCAGGTCATGGGCGTCACCAACGCCGTGACGATCGACGCCGACGCCGTGCGCCAGCTCACGCTGGTTGGCCCCGGCGCGGGCGGCGGCCCCACGGCCTCGGCCGTGGTGGCCGACATCGCCGACGTGGCGCGCGGGCTCATCGGCGCGCCCTTCGGCCTGCCGGTCGCGCGGCTGGAAAAGCTCAACCGCGCCCCGCTGCAGCGCCATGAGGGCGGCTACTACATCCGCCTCGCCGCGCTCGACCGCCCCGGCGCCGCCGCCGGCATCGCCACCCGCATGGCCGAAAGCGACATCAGCCTCGAAAGCATCGTGCAGAAGCGCTCCGAAAGCGCCGCGCGGCAGGACCCCAAGGGCCGCTCGGGCGCCCCGGTCCCCGTCGTGCTCATCACCTACGCCACCACCGAAGCCGCCATCCGCGCCGCGGTGGAGAAGATCATGGCGGACGGGCACATCGCCGAAGCGCCGCAGGTGATCAGGATTGAGCGGGATTGAGGGGACGATTAGGTGGGCGAGGGCCGGCTCGACGCCATTAACATCACGCCGTCACACCCCCGATGTCGGCGCAGTGGCGCATCATGCCGGCCGCACGGCAGCATTTCGGGGACTGGATCGCCTTTCGCTAGCGGCGAAATGCGTTTGTGTCCTCGTAAATGCGGAGCGGTGAGCACCGGATGAAAATGCAATTGATATCATATTGCCGTAACGTCAGATGTGAATGAACGAATTTAAATTGCAGCACGGTCATTCAATCACTGACCGGTATAGTGCTTTTTTGTTGCACATAAAGACTCGCGGCGGGGCGGCAGGGCGGCAGACGAAAGACTGTGTTTACCCCTGATCAGATATATGCGTGAATGTTATTGACAGCTGCGAGCGAAGGAGCGCGCATCGTGCCGTTACCAGCATTCGACTTGCGAGGCCTGCTCCCGCCATTTTTAGGAGAGTGCGCGGCGACACCGGATCGCTCGCCCTACTGGATCACGATGGCCGAGCTTGCAATAGCAATGGGCACTACATCCCACCGCAAGCAACTTATCGTAAATCTCATTACATATCGGAAGATGCTGGCCGATGAAGGTTATGTCAGCGGCATTCAATTTATTGACGGTAGTTTCGTTGAGAACGTAGAGAACATTGCACGCCGCCAGCCAAATGACATCGACGTCTTCAGCGTGCTGAACGTGCCATCCAAATATCTGTCAGATATGGCAGCTTAGCAGACAACTGGTCTCCCATTTTGGGAGACCGAAATCATAGACCGTAACCGAAACAAGCAACGCTTCGGTTTAGATACCTACGGCGTCCTGTTCGAGGAGCAGGCGGCGCAGCCGATGAACCTCATTAACAACATAATATATTGGTACGGTCTCTTTTCTCATCAGCGTAAAACACTGGCATGGAAGGGCTTTGCTGGGTTGGCCCTCGATCCCGCCGGCGATCAGGTAGCGCTCTCGGCAATGGGGGTAGGGTGATGCCGACGCTGCTGTCCATCGAAGGACTTGAGGCCGACAGACGATATGTCGAGCGGCAGCTTGCAGAGGCTGGCGGCGGCACATGGGGCACTGCCTTCCTTATGTGGAAGAGCCGCCTCGCCGAGATAGAGGAGCAGATAGCGGCGCTAGCCGCTCCGCGTTCCAATTATGCGAGCGTGGCAGTCGTCTTTGACGGCAACCCGGTTATCGGCTCTGGCGACATACGGCTGGATTTCACTACAGAGGCGCTGGACAGCTACCAAAAGCTCGTAACGCTGGCGTTGGCTTCCAAGCTTGTAATCGAAGAACTCCCGCAGCGTGGACCCTTGCCGGGCGCAGATCGGTCACGCCTGTTCATCCGCGACATTGTGCGCGGCTCGATGGGCTTCATTCTTGAAGAGATAGCGCCGGATCAGCACGAGGCCTTTCCTACAGCGCTCAAGGACGCCGTCGAAAATACTACGCAGCTTCTCACCTCTCTCAACAGCGTGTCGGAAGAAGAGTTTGAGACCACTCTCGAGAACACGCAACCGCGCATCGTAAGTGCCGTGCAGAAGTTTGCTAAGGTGCTATATGAGGCAGGGGCCAGCACGAGGATTGTTGGAGATAAGCAACGGATAGACCTCTCGACCGATGATGTCGGCCGCTTATCGCGGCGGCTTAGCGAGGTCGATGTTACCGAGGAGGTCGGACCAATGGACGGCATCCTCCTAGGCGTCCTGCCGGATTCACGCGAGTTCGAGCTCAAGCCACCCGGCGACGACGCGGTTACCATCAAGGGGGCGATCTCTGAAGAGCTCGCGCTAAAGTATACAGCGGACGCTGCATTCAAAGAACGGCTGCTCCTGCAGCCGGTCCGCGCCCAGATTAAGGTCATCCGCACAACCCGCAACGGGCGGCTTGTCCGGGAGCGGCGCGTACTTGAGGCGTTGGAACCTGCGGCTCCGTCGCTTGTGGGCTCGCTGCCTTGAACCAGTTTTTTAAAGTGGAACTATGGTGACATCACATCAATTGAGGAAATCCGCGTCGCAATGACGGTGACAGTTCACCAAACTCAATGACGGTCCTCTGTCGCTAAGCCGGGCACCTGTGATGGCTATCGCTCCCAGCGACCTCCGGCCGAAAGGCCACGATTGCTCGCCTGCTCAGTCGGTGATATCGAACAGGCAGTTATGATATCAGTGCAATTACCCTGAAAGCCCTCATGCCCGCCGTCACCATCCGCAATCTCTCGGACGAAACCCACCGCGCGCTGAAGCTGCGTGCAGCTAAGCATAACCGCAGCACCGAGGCCGAGATCAGGGCCATTCTGGAGGAGGCTGCGCGGCCGCCGGAGCGCTTGAAGCTTGGCTCCGCGCTGGCCGAGCGCAGCCGCGCCGCCGGGCTGAGCAATGCCGATGTCGAAGCGCTGGAAGCGGGCAGGGAGCGGATGCCCGCCGAGCCCATGCGCTTCTGATGATCCTGCTGGACACCAATGTCATCTCCGAGGCGATGAAACCGGAGCCGAATGCGGCGGTGCGGACTTGGCTCGATGCGCAAGCGGCCGACACGCTGTATCTCTCGAGCGTGACCATCGCCGAAATGCTGTTCGGCATCGGCGCGCTGCCCGCTGGCGGGCGCAAGGACCGGTTGGCAAGCGCGCTCGGTGGCGTGATGGAGCTGTTCGAAGGCCGCATCCTGCCGTTCGATCTTGCGGCGGCGCGGCGCTATGCCGATTTGGCGGTGGCAGCGCGCAACGCGGGCAGGGGCTTTCCGACGCCCGATGGGTATATCGCGGCCATTGCCGCAGCGCAGGGCTTCACCGTTGCTTCACGTGATCGCAGCGCTTTCGAGGCTGCGGGACTGTCCGTCATCGATCCTTGGGGATGCTGACCGAACTGCTTGGCGTTTCAGGGCGTTTGCACTTCAAAGGATCGACGCCCCACTTCCCCCGCGCGTCCTCCTCCGCTATGCCCGTAGGCCAAATCCACACGCCCTTGATGCGAGGAACGCCCCATGACTGACCTAACGATCCAATCCGGCCAGGTGATCGAGCGTGTCCTCTCGATGGAGCTGGTGCGCGTCACCGAGCGGGCGGCGGTGGCTTCCGCCATGCTGCGCGGGCGCGGCAACGAGAAGGCGGCGGATCAGGCGGCGGTGGATGCGATGCGGCGCGAGCTGAACAAGCTGCCCATCGACGGCGAGATCGTCATCGGCGAGGGCGAGCGCGACGAGGCGCCCATGCTGTTCATCGGCGAGCGCGTCGGCAACCGGAAGGGCCCCAAGGTCGACATCGCGGTCGATCCGCTGGAGGGCACCACGCTGTGCGCCAAGGACATGCCCGGCGCCATCGCCGTGATGGCCATGGCCAATGCCGGCACGCTGCTCTACGCGCCGGACGTCTACATGAACAAGATCGCCGTCGGCCCCGGCTATGCGCAGGGCGTGGTCGATCTCGATGCCTCGCCGGAAGACAACATCCACGCCATCGCGCGGGCCAAGGGCTGCAAGCCCCATGAGGTCACGGCGCTGATCATGGACAGGCCGCGCCATGAGGGCCTCATCGCCGCCGTGCGCAAGACGGGCGCCTCGATCCGCCTCATCACCGATGGCGACGTGGCCGGCGTGATCTTCACCACCATGCCCGAGAAGACCGGCATCGACATCTATCTCGGCATCGGCGGCGCGCCCGAGGGCGTGCTGGCGGCGGCCGCGCTGCGCTGCGTCGGCGGGCAGATGCAGGGCCGGCTCATCCTCGACACGCAGGAGAAGGCCGACCGCGCCTTCAAGATGGGCGTGAAGGACCCGGTGAAGAAATACGACATGTCCGAGATGGCCTCGGGCGACGTCATCGTCTCCGCCACGGGCGTCACCGATGGCGCGCTGCTCGCCGGCGTGCGCATGGGCAAGGACGTGATCGAGACCGAGACGCTGGTCTATCGCTCCATCACCGGCACGGTGCGCCGCATCCACGGCGAGCACCGCCAGTTCGAGAAGTTCAAGCTCGACTGA
>JAIXZF010000478.1 GCA_027489835.1 Hyphomicrobiales bacterium | reverse complement strand
TCGCCCGCATAGGTGAGCCGCACCCTCCGCGCCAGCGTGGCGAGCACGATCATCGCCTCGACCATCGCGAACTGCATGCCGACGCAGATGCGCGGGCCGGCTCCGAAGGGCAGGAACGCGAAGCGGTCGATGCTCTCCCGCGCGCCGGGCAGGAAGCGCTCCGGCACGAAGCGGCTGGGCTGGCTCCAGAGCCGCTTGTGCCGGTGGATGACGTAGGGCGGGATCACGACCAGCGCGCCCTTGGGGATGGTGACGCCGGCCGCCACATCCGTCTCGATCGCGCTGCGGGTGAGCGTGGCGACGGGCGGGTAAAGCCGCATCGCCTCCTCGATGACCGCGCGCGTCATCGGCAGGCGGTCGGCCGACAGGGCCGCGCCGACGATGTCGTCGCCTGCGGCATCGGCCTCGCGCTCGACCTCCGCGAGCGCCTCCGGAGCCTGCGAAAGGAGATAGAAGGCCCAGGTCAGGACGTTGGCGGTGGTTTCGTGGCCGGCGCCGATGAAGGTGACGATGTTGGCGCCGACCTCGCGCTCGCTCAGGCCCTGGCCGTTCTCCGGGTCGCGCGCCGCGATCAGCGCCGTCAGAAGGTCGGCGGGCGGCTCGATGCCCTGCGAGATCGCCGCCGTCCGTGCGGCGACGATCTCGCGGACCTGCCGCTCGAAAAATGCGATCGAGGGCTGCGCCATCACGCGGCCGATCCGAGGGATCCAGGACGGTGCGTTGAAGATGTCGAGCGGGTCGACCCGCCCCTGCGTCTCGAAATAGCGCGTCAGCGCGGCGCCGAACGCCTCGGCCCCGCCGTCGATCACGTTCGAGAACAGCGTCGCGGCCAGCACGTCGAATGTGAGCGTCGTCATCAGACGCGACAGATCAACAGTATGGCCCGGCCTGCGCCGCAGCAGGCGCTCGACATGCGCCTCGACAGGCGGCTGCATGGCCTTCGCCAGCGCCGCCACGCGCTTGGGCGTGAACAGCGGCGCGACCGTGCGGCGCGCCTTGCGCCATGCATCGCCCTCGGCGGTCAGGAGGCCGTCGCCGAGCCCCGGCGACAGCACGCGCAGCTGCAAGTCGTCCTTGCGATAGTTGGCCACGTTGTCGACCAGCACGTGCCGGATCGCCGCCGGATCGGCTAGGAACACCCCGTAGCCGAACAGTCCGGGCCCCGCGATGTGCCGCTCCTCAAAATGCGCGCGGCGCCAGATCGTCAGCGGATTGCGGCGCAGCGCCAGCAGAAGCTGCAACTGGTTCAGCGGGTCGGCGTGGGGCTGCGGCGCGGGAGGCCTGAAAGCCCTTGCCGGTGCGGTCGTCGCGAAGCTGCTGTCGGTCATGGCGTCTGCCCCTTGGGCGAAGCGAAAAGGGTATCAGGTGCGGCCTCGCCCGCCAGCGGACCAATGGCCGCGCATCGCGGCGCTCCGAAGGCGAGGGCGCGGCGTCGGTGCCGTCGTCAGGCACTTCCGCCTTTTCCTTTTCGCACATGCGTGATACCGGGCCTCGTCAACCCGGCGAGCGCCCGCTGCCCGCCAGACTCACCCGCTTCGAGGTTGACCACATGGCCGAATTCACCGACGCTGCGATCCGCGAAGGCCTCACCTTCGACGATGTGCTGCTCGAGCCCGGCCCGTCCGAAGTCCTGCCCGCCGATGTCGACATCCGCACGCAGCTGACGCGCTCGATCTTCCTGAACCTGCCGCTCGTCGCGTCGGCGATGGACACCGTCACTGAGTCGCGCATGGCCATCGCCATGGCGCAGGCTGGCGGCCTCGGGGTCATCCATCGCAACCTCGACGCCTCTCTGCAGGCCGACGAGGTGCGTCAGGTCAAGAAGTATGAATCGGGCATGGTCATGAACCCGATCACAATCTTCCCCGACGAGACGCTGGCCAGCGCTCTCGAGCTCATGAAGCGGCATCGCATCTCGGGCGTGCCCGTCGTCGAGCGTGGGCCGGCAGGGCACAAGGGCAAGCTGGTCGGCATCCTCACCAACCGCGACGTGCGCTTCGCTTCGGACCCGGCGCAGCGCATCGCGGAGCTGATGACCAAGGACCGGCTCATCACCGTGCGCGAGGGCGTGACGCAGGCCGAGGCCAAGCGCACGCTGCACCAGTTCCGTATCGAGAAGCTGCTGGTCGTCGACGAGCATTTCCGCTGCATCGGCCTCATCACCGTCAAGGACATCGAGAAGCAGGTCGCCCATCCAGATGCCGCCAAGGACGGGCAGGGGCGCCTTCTGGTCGCCGCCGCCACCACGACGGGCGATGCCGGATTCGCGCGCTCCGAGATGCTGGTCGACGCCGGCGCCGACATCATCGTGGTCGACACCGCGCATGGCCATTCCGCCGGGGTGCTGGCGAGTGTGGCGCGCGTCAAGAAGCTGTCGAACTCGGTTCAGGTCATTGCCGGCAACGTCGCCACCGCAGGCGGCGCGCAGGCGCTGATCGATGCCGGCGCGGATGCGGTGAAGGTCGGCATCGGTCCGGGCTCGATCTGCACCACGCGCATCGTCGCCGGCGTCGGCGTGCCGCAACTCACCGCGATCATGGACGCGGTGTCGGCGGCGCGGAAGGCAGGCGTGCCGGTCATCGCCGATGGCGGCATCAAGTATTCCGGCGACTTCGCCAAGGCGCTCGCCGCCGGCGCCTCCTGCGCGATGGTGGGCTCGCTTCTGGCAGGGACGGACGAGACCCCCGGCGAGGTCTTCCTCTATCAGGGCCGGTCCTACAAATCCTATCGCGGCATGGGCTCGGTCGGCGCAATGGCGCGAGGCTCGGCCGACCGCTATTTCCAGCAGGACATCAAGGACTCGCTGAAGCTCGTCCCCGAGGGCATCGAGGGGCAGGTGGCCTACAAGGGACCCGTCTCAGGCGTGCTTCATCAGCTGGCGGGAGGCCTGCGCGCCGCCATGGGCTATGTCGGTGGGCGCGACATCCCCGATTTTCAGGACAGGGCGCGCTTCATCCGCATCACCTCGGCCGGCCTGCGCGAAAGCCATGTCCACGACGTGATGATCACCCGCGAGAGCCCGAACTATCCGGGCGGCCGCGGCTGAGGCCAGCGCCGTCGCTCCGGGCCTGATCTCGGCTCCGGCGCGACGGGCGTGCTCCGCTGAAGATCAGTAGCCGCCCGCGCCGCGCTCGAGCTGGGTCTTGGCATCGACGCGCTTGGCGGGCGGCGGATCGTAGGACTGGACGGTGTTCTGCGCGCAGGCGGCGAGAAGAGCGCTGATGATGGCGGCGGCGGACAGCTTCGTGAAGCGGTTCATCTGATGGTTCCCTGATGGCCGGACCGCGCCGGACATGCCGGCGGCCCAGACTTGTCTTGCTTCGGGCGCAACTGTGACGCAAGTGTGCCGCCCCGATTTCTGGCCGACCAAGGCGACGCACCATGACCCCTGCCGCCCGCATCGAGGCCGCGATAGAAGTCCTGTCGGACCTCATCCAGCGCCGCCGGCCTGCCCCCGACGCGCTGAAGGATTGGGGCCTCAGCCACCGCTTCGCCGGCTCGAAGGACCGCGCCGCGATCGCAAGCCTCGTCTATGACGTGCTGCGCTGCCGCGCCTCGGCCGGCTGGCTGATGGGTTCCGACGAGCCGCGCGCCCTGGCCCTGGGCATGCTGCGCCTGCGCCGCTCGATGTCTGTCGAAGCGCTCGGCGCGCTGTTCTCGGGAGACCGGCACGCCCCGGCCGTGCTCGAGCCTCCGGAGCGCGACAGGCTCGGCGGATCAATCGAGGGCGCCCCCGCCCATGTGCGCGCAGACGTTCCGGAATGGATATGGCCCTCGCTTGAGGCGGCCTTCGGCAGCGAGGCTGTGGCGGAACTCGCGGCCTTTGCTCTGCGGGCGCCCATCGACATTCGCGTCAATGACCTCAAGATAACCCGCAAGCGCCTGAAGGAGGAGCTTGCGCATCTCCGGCCAGTCGAGACGCCGTATTCGCTCGACGGCTTGCGCTTCGAGGCGGGCGATGACGGACGCGGCCCGTCGCTCCAAACCGAGAAGGCTTTTCTCGACGGACTGTTCGAGGTGCAGGACGAAGGCTCGCAACTCGCCGCACGCCTATCCGGCGCGGGCCCGGCCGATCTCGCCATCGATCTCTGCGCGGGCGCGGGCGGCAAGACCCTGTCCCTCGCAGCCCTGATGCAGAATCGCGGGCAGGTCTTCGCGACCGACAATGACAGCCGGCGCCTGGCGCCGCTCTACGAACGCGTGAAGCGCGCAGGCGCGCACAATGTCCAGGTCCGCTCGCCGAAGCTGCGCAATGACGACGCCGTCGCCGATCTCGACGGCGCCGCCGACCTCGTCTTCGTCGATGCGCCCTGCACGGGCTCCGGCACCTGGCGGCGCAACCCGGATGCGAAATGGCGGCTCAGGCCCGGTGCTTTGGCGGAGCGCCGCAAGGATCAGGCGCTGGTGCTCGACCGCGCCGCGCGCCTCGCCAAGCCGGGCGGCCGCATCGCCTATGTGACGTGCTCGCTGCTGCCGGAAGAGAATGACGATGCCGTCGCGGACTTCCTCGCCCGCCATGAGGGCTTCCAGCCGGCCGCGCCCGGGGAGATGGCGGAGGCGGCGGGCCTTGGCGGGCTTGCCATGCTTCAGTCCCAGAAGCGCCTCGGTCTGCAGCTATCGGCCCTGCGGTGCGGGACGGACGGATTCTTCGTCAGCCTGATCCGGCGCATGGCCTGAACCGCCGGCCGGCGCCCGCTTTTGGAGCCTGGCCGATGTTTCAAGTGTTGAAGATCCTCGTCTCCGGCCTGTTCGGGCTGATGTTCGCCTACAGCGGCCTCTGGGCCTGGAAGACGATGACCATCGCCACGCCGACCGATCAGGTCTGGATGGAACTCAACACGCGGATGCCGCTGGCGTTGCGCGCCTGGGCCTGCGAGCAGGTCCAGACCCGGACGCAGACCGCGACGCCCCCCGAGGGGTGCCCCGGCCGCGTCTGAGCCACGATCAGGCTGGCGCTCAGGTGAGCCTGAGCAGCACGTGCTTCTTCTTGCCCATCGACAGCTTGGCGACTCCATCGGCGTTGAACGCTTCGGCCCCGAGCATCGCGCGCTCGTCGCTGACCACTGCATCGTTGAGCCTGAGCCCGCCGCTCTTGATCTGACGGCGCGCCTCGCCGGTGGACGGCACGATGCCGGCCTTCACGAAGGCCGAGAGCAGGCCAAGCCCGGCCTCGACCTCGCTGGCCGCCACATCCACTGAGGGCAAATCGGCCGCCAGCGCGCCTTCCTGGAAGGTCTTGCGCGCGGTCTCGGCCGCAGACTCGGCGGCGGCGCGGCCATGCAGCAGCGTCGTCGCCTCGGTGGCCAGCACGATCTTGGCTTCGTTGATCTCCGCGCCCTGCAAGGCTTCCAGCCGGATGATCTCGCTGATCGGCAGCACCGTGAACTTGCGCAGGAACTTCGAGACGTCGGCATCCTCGGCGTTGCGCCAGTACTGCCAGTAATCATAGGGCGACAGCATGTCGGCGTTGAGCCAGACCGCGCCCTGCGCCGTCTTGCCCATCTTCGCGCCGGACGCCGTGGTGAGCAGCGGCGTCGTCAGCGCATAGAGCTGATGCGTGCCCATGCGGCGTCCGAGATCGACGCCGTTGACGATGTTGCCCCACTGGTCCGAGCCGCCCATCTGCAGGTTGCAGCCGACCGTCTTCGCCATGTGCGCGAAGTCATAGGACTGCAGCACCATGTAGTTGAACTCGATGAAGCTCATCTCCTGGTCTCGCTCGAGCCTGAGGCGGACCGAATCCATCGAGAGCATGCGGTTGACCGAGAAATGCCGCCCGACATCGCGCAGCATCTCGATCCAGTTGAGCTTCAGAAGCCACTCGGCGTTGTCGAGCATGACGGCATCCCTGCCGCCGGTTCCGAAGGTCAGGAACTTCGAGAAGACCTGCCGGATGCCCGCCTTGTTGGCCTCGATGTCGCCCGGTGTGAGCATCTTCCGGCTCTCGTCGCGGCCCGACGGGTCGCCGACCATGGTCGTGCCGCCGCCCATCAGCGCAATTGCCTTGTTGCCGGTCTGCTGCAGCCAGTGCAGCAGCATGATCTGCACCAGCGAGCCGGCATGGAGCGAGGGCGCCGTGGCGTCGAATCCGATATAGCCCACGGCCTCGCCCTTCGCCGCCAGCGCGTCGAGGCCTGCGAAATCGGAGCACTGGTGGATGAAGCCGCGCTCCTCGAGGATGCGCAGGAAGTCGGATCGGGGCTGGAAATCGGTCATGGCTTCGGGCGATCGGCTGACTTACGGCGCTCTGGCGGGCGCGGGTGGCAGCGTCTATCACGGAAAACCGGGGCGCGCGCCAGCAGATTCGAGGGGCGGAGCGCAGGGGGAGCCGAAGCATGTTCAAGGCCAGGGCCGTTGTCTTCGACGTCGGCAACATCCTCATCCGCTGGGACCCCGACGCCGTCCTGCGCACCTATTTCGCCGACGAGGACGCCTATCAGGCCTTCCTCGACGAGACCAAGCTGATGTGGGTCAACATCGAGTTCGACGCCGGCCTGCCCTTCGCGACCGGGATCGGCGATTTGGTTTCACGCTTTCCACGATATGAGAAGCCGCTGCGAGCCTTCGATGAGCGATGGCCGGAATGCGTGCCGGGCGATATCCCGGACAATGTCGCCACGCTGCGCGCGCTCAAGGCGGCCGGCCATACGGTGCATGCCATCACCAATTTCGCCCGCGAGAAGTTCGACATCGCGCGCGCCCGGTTCGACTTCCTGAACCTGTTCGATCATCCGCTGGTCTCGGCGGATGTCGGGCTCGTGAAGCCGGATTACAGGATCTTCCACCGCTTCTGCCGCGACACCGGCCTCGAGCCGCGCGACATCATCTTCGTCGACGACAGCCCGGCCAATGTCGCCGCGGCCCGCTC
>JAIXZF010000003.1 GCA_027489835.1 Hyphomicrobiales bacterium | reverse complement strand
GCCTCGGACCAGCCCTTGTCCATGATGAACAGGTTGGTGAGGTTGTTGACCAGCAGCGGGTTCGGGCCCTTGGTCTTGAAGTGCACGGTCAGGTCGTCGACCTTGACGATGTCCTCGACCGAGACCAGCAGCGACTTGTAGTCGGCCGCCGGCATCATGGCGCGCTTCATCGAGAAGACCACGTCATCGGCGGTGAAGGCGTCGCCATTGTGGAACTTGACGTTGGGACGGAGCTTGAACTCCCAGGTGTTGGGGTCGTTCGGCAGCACGCGCCAGGAGGTGGCGAGCGCGCCGGTCAGCTTGCCGTCGAAGCCGCGGATGACCAGCGGCTCGTAGATGTGGTGGGCGATTGTGGCGTTGGGGCCGGTGTTGCCCGAATGCGGATCGAGGGTGGTCGCGTCCTGGCTGCGCGCCCAGCGCAGCGTCTTGGCGTCGGCCGCCACGGATGTGAGGAAGGTCGCCGCCATCAGGGCGCCCGCGACGGCGAGGGTCTTGCAGGATGTCGTCTTGAACGGTTTCATGTCGTGTCTGCCTCCCGGTCCTTCGCGTCCTGCGAAGGGAGAAAAACGCAAACTAGAGCGCTCCCGACGGTCTGTCATCGGCGACTAGGGACAAATGCGTAGCGCGACGCGACGAAATCGCGCGAATCTGCCGATTTTTTCGGCGGCTCACCGCAGCTTGGGGTTCAGCGCGTCCCTCAGCCAGTCGCCGAGCAGGTTGATGGCGAGCACGAGCGCCGCCAGCGTCAGGCCGGGGAAGATCACCACCCACCATTCGCCCGAGAACAGGAACTCGTTGCCGACGCGGATCAGCGTTCCGAGCGAGGGCTCGGTCGGCGGCAGCCCGACGCCGAGGAAGGACAGCGTCGCCTCGGTGATGATGGCCAGCGCCATGTTGATCGTGACGATGACAAGCACTGGCCCGACCACGTTCGGCAGCACATGCCGGAACAGGATGGTGACGTTGCCGAGGCCGATGAGCCGGGCCGCCTGGACGTATTCCTTGTTGCGCTCCACCATGGTCGAGCCGCGCACCGTGCGCGCGTACTGCACCCAGAAGCTGAGCCCGATGGAGATGATGAGCACGTAGAACACCAGCACCTCGGAGCGCGCGGTGCCGACGAGCGCGCGCATCGTGCCGTCGATGAGCAGCGCGATGAGGATGGCCGGAAAGGTGAGCTGGATGTCGGCGATGCGCATGATCAGCGAGTCCGCCGAGCCCCCGACATAGCCGGCAAGGAGGCCGAGCGCGATGCCGATCGTGGCGGCCAGCAGCACGCCGAGGAACCCGACAAGCAGAGAGATGCGCATCCCGAACAGGATGGAGGAGAAGACGCAGCGGCCCTGCTGGTCCGTGCCGAGCGGAAAGCGCCATTCGCCATCGGCCAACCAGGCCGGGGGCTTGCCGCCATCGAGCAGACTGAGCGACGCGAGGTTGAACGGATCGTTCGGCGCGATCTGGTGCGCGAAGATCGCCGAGCCAATCAGCAGGAGCGTAGCGAAAGCGGCCAGCATCGTCACCCAGGAGCGGGTGAAGGAATGCCACAGATCGGAATCGAACATCCGTGCCAGCGCCGAGCGGCGCGGCGGCGGCGCGGCGGCTTCGGTCTCGGCCTGTACGGCGGGTGCGTTCTCTGAGGTGACCTGCATGATGTGTCCTCAAGCGGCCTTGCCGGACAGCCGGATGCGCGGATCGACCGCGACGTAGAGCAGGTCGACGATCAGGTTGATCAGCACGAACAGCGTGGCAACGAGCAGCAGGTAGGCCGCCATGATCGGGATGTCGACCGTCTGCACGGCCTGCAGGAACATCAGCCCCATGCCCGGCCACTGGAACACCGTCTCGGTGATGATCGCGAAAGCGATGATCGAGCCTAGCTGGAGGCCGGTGATGGTGATGACCGGGATCAGCGTGTTCTTGAGCGCATGCCGGAAATTGACCGCGCGCGCCGTCAGGCCGCGTGCCTTGGCGAACTTGATGTAGTCGGTGCGCAGCACCTCCATCATCTCGGAGCGCACCAGCCGCATGATCAGCGTCATCTGGAACAGCCCGAGCGTGATCGAGGGCAGGATCAGCGAGCGCCAGCCTTCCCATGTCAGGAAGCTGGTCGACCAGTAGCTGAACTTCACGACGCCCTGCCGGCCGAAGGAGGGCAGGAGCCCGAGCGAGACGGAGAAGATGAAGATGAGCAGGATGCCGATGAGGAAGGTCGGCAGCGAGACGCCGACCAGCGACACGGTCTGGAACAGGCGCGAGAGCGCCGCATTGGGCTTCAGGCCCGTGTAGACTCCCATCGGAATGCCGGCGAACAGCGCGAACAGTGCCGACACGAAGGCGAGCTCCATGGTGGCGGGGAAGCGCTCGCCGATCAGCTTCGCCACCGGCTGGCGGTTCTGGTAGCTGTTGCCGAAGTTGAAGAGCGCCGCATTGCCGACGAAGCGGCCGAACTGCACGATCACCGGATCGTCGAGGCCAAGATTCTTGCGGATCTGCAGGCGTTCCTCGAGCGTCGTGTCCTGGCCGACCATCTGCTGGGTCGGGTCGCCCACAAAGCGGAACAACGAGAACGAGATCAGCGCGACCGTGAGCAGGACGATGAGAGCCTGTCCGATGCGCCTGATGATGAAGGCCAGCATGCCGTGATCCTGACGAAGAAGGCCCGCGCCTCGGGCCCCTGAAAGCGTTGGGCGGCGGCCTTTGGCGGGCCGCCGCCCTGAACATGGTCCAATGGGCTGGCAAGAACGGGGCCATCCGGCCCCGCCCCTGCCGAGGCCTCACTTCTTGGTCACCCAGTAGAACAGCGGCTGGTTGTCGGCGCGCTGGGTCAGTTCGACGTTCTTGCCGGTGCCCCAGGCCAGGGCCTGCTGATGCAGCGGGATGTAGCCCACCTCGTCATGCAGGATCTTGAAGGCCTCGAGCAGCATAGCGTCGCGCTTGGCCGTGTCGTTCTCGACCAGCACGAGGTCGGTCAGCGCGTCCACGCGGGCGTTGGAGAAGCCGCCATTGTTGAACTGCCCGCGTCCGCCCGAGCCGTCGGCCTTCCTGGTGTGCATCAGGTCGATCAGCACGTTGTGGCCATCGCCCGTGCCGGGCGTCCAGCCCAGGAGGTAGAACGGCGTGTTGTAGATCGGAGAGTTCACCTTGGCGAAGAACGCCGCGCGCGGCACCGCCTGCAGGTTGATCTTGATGCCGACGCGGGCCAGCATCGCCGTCACGGCCTGGCAGATCGGGCCGTCATTGACGTAGCGATCGTTCGGGCAGTCGAGATCGACCTCGAAGCGCACGCCATCGGCGCCGCCGGTGCGGGGATAGCCCGCCTCGTCGAGCAGCCTGTTGGCGGCGGCGAGATCGAACGGGTGGCGCTGGATTTGGCTGATCTGCGGGAAGAACAGCGGGGAGATCAGCGAAGCGGCCGGAACCGCCGCGCCGCGCATCACCTGCCGGCGGATCGCCTCGATGTCGATGGCCTGGTAGAAGGCCTTGCGCACGCGCACATCCTTGAAGGGGTTCTTGCCCTTCACGGAGGAGGCGGTCAGCTCGGGCCGCATCTGGTCGAAGCTGAGGTAGATGGTGCGGACCTCAGGGCCCTCGAGCACGCGGGCGTTGGCCGAGGCATTGATGCGCGGTACGTCCTGCAGCGGCACGGGATCGATCACGTCGACCTCGCCCGAGAGCAGCGCGGCCACGCGGGTCGGCGCCGAGGTGATCGGCGTGAAGACCACGCGGTCGAGGTTGTGCTCGACCGTGCCCCACCAGTTCGGGTTCTTCTCGAACACGGTGCGCACGCCGAGCTGGTGCTCGGTGATGCGGAAGGGGCCGGTGCCGTTGGCGTTGATCGTGGCGAAGCCCGGCGTGGTGGCCTGGGGCGCGGGCGGGATGGCCGCGCCGTTGGCCTCGGTCCACTCCTTGTCCATGATGTACCAGGTGTCCCACGCATAGTGCAGGATCGGGTTCGGGCTCTTGAGCTTCACGTCGACCGTGTGGTCGTCGACCTTGACGAATTCCGGGCTGCCCGAGAGGCGGCTGGAAAGCTGGGAGTTGTTGGCGAGCACGCGCGTGGCCGAGAACACCACGTCGTCGGCGTTGAAGTCGTTGCCGTTGTGGAACTTCACGCCCTTGCGCAGGTAGAAGCGCCAGCGCAGGCCATTGTCGAGGACTTCCCAGCGTTCGGCGAGGCCCGGGATGATCTTCAGGTCCTTGCCGCGCTTGGTCAGTCCCTCATAGACATTGCCCTGAAGCCCCAGCGTCGTCGTTTCGTTGATGCCGTAGGGATCGAGCGTGTTCAAATTGCCCTGGAACGCCCAGCGCAGGGTCTGCTGGGCCGAGGCGGGGCCCGCGGCGAAGGCGGCGCCGGCGACCAGCGCGACGCCGGCAGCGAACGAGAGAAGTCGTCGCTTGGAAAGCATGTTGGGTAGTCTCCCTGTTTGAAATGCGTCCGGTCCCCTCTGGAAGGACCCGCACAGCCGCGTTCGGCCGGGCTTGCGCGGCAGTAAATATCCGAATTTCGCCCGCGTCCAGCGCCAGCCGTCATAAACCGAACTGCGCGCGCCATGCCGCGAGGTCATCGAGCGCGACGTTCGAGCCGCACAGGATGAGCCCCACGCGGGCGTCGGGCCCGAGGGTCTCGCGCCGCGCCATCGCCGCGGCAAGCACGCAGGCCGCCGCCGGCTCCACCAGCACGCGCTCGGCCTGGAGGATCCACAGGAGCTCGGCCACCGCGTCGCGGTCGGGCACGATGACGATCTCCTCGAGGAACTGGCGCGCCGCCGCCATGGTGCGCTCGGTTGCGAAGGGCGCGCCGAGCGTCCTGGCGATCGAGGTCGGCCGGATGGAGACCGGCTGTCCCGCCTCCAGCGCCTGGGTCATGGTGGTGGCCCCTTCGGTCTCCACGCCGAAGATGCGCAGGGCCGAGTTTAGCGCCTTCATCGCCGCGCCGACGCCGGCGGAGAAACCTCCCCCGCCGATCGAGATGAACAGGTGCGTCAGCCCCGGAGCCTGCGCCGCGAGTTCGAGCCCGAGCGTGCCATGGCCAGCGATGATGGCCGGATCGTCATAGGAGTGAACGTTGGTCCATCCTTTCGCGGCGTAGTCGTCGGCCCTGGCGAAGGCGGCGATGGCATCCTCGCACAGCTCCACCTTGCCGCCGGCCGCGCGCGTCAGGCCGATGTTGAAGGGCGCGACGGTCTTCGGCATCAGCACCAGCGCCTTCGAGCCGAGCGCTGTCGCCACCCGCGACACAGCGATAGCGTGGTTGCCGCCCGACACCGTGACCACGCCCCGCTCTCGCTCCGCATCAGTCATCGAGAGCAGCTTGTTGAAGCAGCCGCGCACCTTGAACGAGCCGGCATCCTGCAGGCATTCGAGCTTCAGGAAAGTCGCGGCGCCGAGCCGCGCCGAGACGGCCTGGCTCGCGAAGGTCGGCGTCTGGCGCACGCGCCCCTCGATGCGCGCGGCGGCGGCGCGGATGGCGGCGAGGTCGACGTCGAAGTGCATGGGAGCTGTTCCGGACATGAGGCCATGTCACACGAGCGGAGCCGCCCCGCTTGTGTCAACCCGCCCCGAGCGCATACCCTTCCGCCGTCGCCGGCCTCGCATCCGGCGGCGGGCCGGGCCGTCATCGCCGGCCGCATCGATTTGCCTGGCGCCGCGCATGAACCTTTCTCCCACCGAAATGCTGGCGCGGCTCGTTGCCTTCCCGACCGTGCCCGAAAGCAGCAATCTCGACCTCATCCACTTTGTGCGCGATTATCTTGCCGGCCATGGCGTGGCCTCCACCATCGTTCCGAGCCCGGACGGCGCCAAGGCCAACCTGTTCGCCACCGTGGGCCCCGACGCCGAGGGCGGCGTCGTGCTCTCCGGCCATACCGACGTGGTCTCGGTGGTGGGCCAGGACTGGTCGAGCGACCCCTGGACCCTGACCGAGCGCGGCGGCCGGCTCTATGGCCGCGGCTCCTGCGACATGAAGGGTTTCGACGCGCTGGCGCTGGCGCTGGTGCCGGACATGCTGGCGGCGGGAATGAAGCGGCCCGTCCACATCGCGCTCTCCTATGACGAGGAGATCGGCTGCATCGGCGCGCCCTTCATGATCGCCGAGATGGCGCGCCGGGGCATCAGGCCCTCGGCCGTGATCGTGGGCGAGCCGTCGATGATGCGCGTCGTCACCGGCCACAAGGGGGGCACGCGCCTCAACACCACCGTGCGCGGCTACGCGGTCCATTCGAGCCGCATGGACCTCGGCGTGTCCGCGGTCATGGTCGCGGCGCGGCTGATCGCCTGGCACGAGGCGCAAATGATCGAACGCGCCCGCGCGCCCGATCCGGCCAGCCCCTTCGTTCCGCCCTATGCCACCTTCCATTGCGGCATCGTGCAGGGCGGCACGGCCGCGAACATCACGGCGGAGCTCTGCACCTTCTCCAGCGAGTTCCGGGTCATCCCGCCCGAGAACCCGATGGACGATCTCGAGCGCTATCGCGCCTTCATCCGCGACGAGGTCGAGCCCGAAATGAAACGGCGCTGGCCCAAGGCGGGCGTCGAGGTCGAGCTGCACAGCTCCATTCCTCCGTTGAAGCCCGAGACCGATGGCGAGGCCGAGCGGCTCGCCCGCCGCCTCACCGGCGACAATGGCCAGCACGTCGTGGCCTACGGCACCGAGGGCGGGCAGTTCCAGGAGGTGGGCTGGTCCACCGTGGTCTGCGGCCCGGGCGACATCGCGCAGGCCCACCAGCCCGACGAATTCATCGAGAGCAGCCAGATGCAGGCCGGCGAGGCCTTCATGCGGCGCCTCATCGCGGAGTTGGCCCGCTGATGGCATGGCGTACCCCGCCGCGCCGGGGTGGCGGGGCGCGCGCCCTCTGCTATGGTCGGCTCCAACGCCGCTCCAACGCGGCCTCACCTTGTCCATTGGAATGAATTCATGACCATCCACCCCCGCATCGAAGCCATGGCCGGCGAAGTCGCCGAATGGCGTCGCGATTTCCACCGCAATCCCGAGCTGCTGTTCGACGTGTTCCGCACCGCGCAGGTGGTGGCCGACAAGCTCAAGGCCTTCGGGTGCGATGAGGTCGTGACCGGCATCGGCCGCACCGGCGTGGTCGCGGTCATCAAGGGCAAGGGCGCCGCCAGCGGCCGCGTCGTCGGCCTGCGCGCCGACATGGACGCGCTGCCGATCGACGAGCAGACCAACCTGCCCTATCGCTCGACCACGCCCGGCAAGATGCACGCCTGCGGCCATGACGGGCACACCGCGATGCTGCTCGGCGCGGCCAAGTATCTGGCCGAGACGCGCGATTTCGCCGGCACGGCCGTGCTGATCTTCCAGCCCGCCGAGGAAGGCGGGGGCGGCGGCCGCGAGATGGTCAAGGATGGCGTGATGGAGCGCTTCGGCGT
>JAIXZF010000179.1 GCA_027489835.1 Hyphomicrobiales bacterium | reverse complement strand
CTCGCCAATGTCTCGGGTTCGGTCAATCGCCGCGTCAGCCTCGAGGTCAGCCACGCGCTGCGCCGCAACTGGACGGTGGCCGGCATCGCCAGCCTCTCGCGCGCCACCTTCGAGGGCGCAGGTCCCACGGAGGACACCTACGTCTTCGGCATCAGGACCGAGTACAAGCTCACCCGCAGCGTCTCGGTGCGCGCGAGCTTCACCCATGAGCGCCTGAAGTCGACGACGCCGGGCTCCGACTACACGGCCAATATCGCGCTGATCGGGCTGAAGCTGCAGCTCTGAGGCCCAAACTGGCCCCCGGTTGCATTCTGCCTAGAGACCGGAACGCCAACATTCGTCACGCATAGTCATGATCGTATGCTGCCTTGCATCTTCATCAATGCAGCACTCCCGGAACTCCCGACGCAGTCCGAACAGGCTTTCCTTGCCGCAGGCCATCCAGCACAGGACAATCGAGAGTAAAGTGCGGACCTGCTGCACCAGGAATGGGACTGGATTCGATGTCATCGGTTCAAACTCCTACCAAAAGCTTCGATGCGGCCTGCCAGACCAGGCCGGACAGGGCTGCACCGACAACGGCGAACCCAAGATAGGCCGCGAAAACTGGCGGCCGAGCGATCGACCAAACGGCGATGGCGGCCGGGATCGAGGTGACGCCACCGCCCACGAGGAAAGCCAGCGCAGCGCCAGGGCTCATGCCCTGGCTCATCAGTTCGCGCATCAACGGGAGGGCCGCGGTGCCATTGAGATAGGCCGGGATCCCGACGATCGTCGACAGCAGGATTGACCAGACCCCGTCGCCGCCGAGCCAGCGCGCCACAAGGCCAGGCGGCATCCACGCAACCATCAGGCTTTCCAGTACGAAGGCGAGGATGAGCATCTTGCCGAGAAAGAGGCTGTTGCTGCGCGCGGCGTTCAGTGCTTTGGAGAGTCGCGCCGGCTCATGCCAGAATGCCCACATCACCTCTTTTGGCCGGCGGATCTTGGAGCCGCCGCAGCCACCGTCACCGACGCCATTCCGCAACGGGTCATGAAGCATTCCGACCCGCACGAGCCCAAGTGTGCCGAAGCCGCCGATGAGCCCGACCATGATCGCGGCCACGGTCTTCGCGAGCGCGAAGGGCCAACCAAGCACGGACGCCGTGAGCACGAATTGCGCCGGGTCCATCAGCGGCGATGCTAGCCAGAACGCCATCACAGCCGGCAGGGGCACTCCAATGGTCAGTAATGCCGCGATCAGCGGGATCACGCCGCATGAGCAGAATGGCGAAAGCGCTCCCATTAGGGCCGCCAGCACAACCATAGGTGCGGAACGCCCGACGAAAGCGCGGGCGATGAGGTTGTCTGCGCCCGCACCGGCTGCGCCTGCCAACAGGGCGATGGACAGCAGAAACAATGGTCCAACCGATAGCGCGGCCTTGGCAACGAAGGCAAAGCTTGAAGCGGCTTGATCCGGCGCGAACCACCAAAGCGCCGCAGATACCAGGCCGAGCACCGTCAGGATGGGATCAGGACGTGGGGTCCAACGGATTGGGTCGGATATAGCGACGTTGATCTCAGACATTCATTCCTCCCGGTACGATCGAAATATTAGACGTGTTGAAGGGCTCGTCTGGGGGATTAGGTTCAATGGTTCTGGACGCGGGCGGCCGGTTCGCGGCAGGCATCGACGCAGCACTCAGACGCAAGTGCGTCGACCAGCCCGCGCATCATCGCGAAGTTGGCTCGGCAGATCAGAACGGTTGAGCGTCGCTCCTGAGTGAGCAGACCCACGGCCATCAACTTCTGCAAATGATGTGTCAGTGTCGATGCCGCGACACCGAGCCGGTCCTGCAACTGCCCGACTGGCAGTCCACCATCGCCGGCTCGGACAAGGATACGGAAAACCTTGAGGCGCGTCGGGTTTCCAAGCGCTTCCAAGCGCGCGGAGATATCATCAATGTTCATATTTCTATAATATGTGTAATATCGAATTTGTCAACAGGCCAGTGAGCCTAGAGTTGAAGGCTCCTGCCGTTGGATACATCATCCTCAACATTGAAGACGCCCGGAAAGAAACCCGGCCGCACGTCAGAAGCTCAGCCCTTCATGATCTTGCCGATTTCGGTCTTGAGCTCGCCAGCCAGCTCGGGCCGCGCCATCGCGTAGGCCACGTTGGCCGCGAGGAAGCCGATCTTCGAGCCGGTATCGTAGATCGCGCCGTCGAAGCGCACGGCGAAGAAGGCTTCCTTCTCCGCAAGGCGGATCATCGAGTCGGTCAGCTGGATTTCGCCGCCCGCGCCCTTCTCCTGCGCGGCGAGCAGCCCGAAGATCGAGGGCTGGAGGATGTAGCGGCCCGTGATGTGCAGATTGGACGGCGCCGTGCCCTTGGCCGGCTTCTCCACCATCTGGGTGATGCGCGACACCTTCGCCGCGCGGTCCTCGACGCCGACGATGCCGTATTGATGCGTCTGGTCGTCGGGCACGGGCGCGACCGCGATGTGGTTGCCGCCATGCTCGTTGTAGGCCGCGATCATCTCGGCGAGGCAGCCTTGGCCGGAGGCGTGATGCAGCATGTCGGGCAGCAGCAGCGCGAAGGGCTCGTCGCCGATGATGTCGCGCGCGCACCACACGGCATGGCCGAGCCCGAGCGGCGCCTGCTGCCGGGTGAAGCTCGCGCCGCCTGCGGGCAGCATGTCGCGCCGGAGCCCTTCCAGCTCCCTGGTCTTGCCGCGGCGCGTCAGCGTGTCTTCGAGTTCGTAGGCATTGTCGAAATGGTCCTCGATCATGCCCTTGTTGCGGCCCGTGACGAAGACGAAATGCTCGATGCCGGCAGCCCGCGCCTCGTCGACGACGTGCTGCACCACGGGCCGGTCCACCACCGTCAGCATTTCCTTGGGGATGGCCTTGGTGGCCGGCAGGAAGCGTGTGCCGAGGCCGGCGACGGGGAGGACGGCCTTGCGGATGGGCTGTTTCATGGGTCTGGTTGCTCGTCTCGACGGATCGTTCGGCAGGCTTGGCTCCGGACGGAGCCATGGCGGCGGGCTGGACGCCTGAATTGCCACACATCTTCTGAAAGCCCGGTGAATGCCGCAAGGTTCCTTCAGGATGACGGCCGCTTGGCCCGGCCTGCGGCTGCGGGACGCGGCGCGGCCTTAAGTCTTCGCTAACCATGACGATGGCCATTGTGGCTGGGGCGCCCGCGCGGGCCGCCATCTGTCCCTCAGGCGCAGGAGGCGCTCTTGACCTCGCAGCTGTTCCTTCGCCCGGCGGCGCTCGCGCTGGGCCTCGCGGCCTTCGTTCAGGCCCAGCCTTTGCTCGCCGCGCAGCCTGCGGGGCCGGCCGCCGCTCGCACGGCCTCGCCCCAAGGCTCCAGCTTTCAGCGCTTCATGCAGGGGCTCTGGCCGCTGGCCCAGGCGCGCGGCATCTCGCGCGCCACCTTCGACGCCGCTTTCAGGGGCCTCGCGCCCGACCCGGCCATCATCGCCCTGACGAAGAAGCAATCCGAATTCGTCGCACCGATCTGGACCTACCTCAACAATGCCGTCGGCGGCGCCCGCATCCCGCGCGGCCGCGCCAACATCGAGGCGAACGAAGCGGCCCTCGCCGCCATCGAGCGCCGGAGCGGCGTCCCGAAGGAGATCGTCGTGTCCATCTGGGGCATGGAGACGGGCTATGGTTCCTTCAAGGGCGACAAGGACGTCATCCGCTCGCTCGCCACCCTGGCTTCGGCGCGCTATCGCGGCGACTTCTTCCGCGACGAACTCCTGACGGCGCTCGAGCTCCTCGAAAAAGGGCTGGTCGAGCGCGCCGAACTGCGCGGCTCCTGGGCCGGCGCGATGGGGCATACCCAGTTCATGCCGTCGAGCTACATGAAGCATGCGGTGCCGTTCTCGGGCGAGCATGCCGACATCTGGGACACGCCGCTCGATGCGCTCGCCTCGACCGCCAACTACCTCAAATCCTTCGGCTGGACGACGGGCCTGCCCTGGGGGATGGAGGTCACGCTGCCGGAGCGCTTCGGCTACGGGCTCAATCGCGGCTCCTTCGCCAGCTTCGCCAGCGCCGGCGTGACGCGGGCCGATGGCCGTCCGCTACCGGGCTCGGGCGAGGCGCGGCTGTTCTTCCCGGCGGGCCACACCGGCCCGGCCTTCCTGCTCACCTCGAACTTCGACGTGATCAAGAGCTACAATTCCTCCGATGCCTACGCCCTCGCCGTCGGCCATCTGGCCGACCGGCTGGCGGGCCGCCCCGCCATCCAGGGCGAGTGGCCTGTCCGGGCGCCGCGCCTCGGCAAGCCCGAGATTCAGGAATTGCAGCGCCGGCTGAAGTCGATGGGCCTTTACGCCGGCGACGGCGACGGGCGCATCGGCTCCGGCACGCGCGAGGCGGTGCGGCAATACCAGCAGCGCGCGGGGTTGATCCCCGATGGCTGGCCGACGCCGGACCTGCTGACGCGCCTGCGGGGAGGCTAAAGCGATCGGCCCGCCGGATACCTCCGGGCGGCCGCGCTTCCGCCGGTCGGGCATCTGCGATATGATCGGCTCATGCCGTCCCGCCCGCGTTCGATCCTGAAGATCCTGCTCGCCGCCAGCCTCCTGCTGGCGACCGCAGGCCCGTCGCTTCGGGCGCAGAGCGATGGCGCGCTGATCTACGATCCGACGCTGCAGCGCGGCTCCCTGTTCGGCCCGCGCGTCAACCCGCGCGTGCAGGCGATTCCAGAGCAGCGCGTGCGCGCCCCCGTGCGGCGCGCGGTCCAGCCAGAGCAGCGCGCCGCCGACGCGGCCCTGCCGCTGCCCAAGGTCGAGCCCACCACCTTTGTGGTCGTGCTTGGCGACACGCTGGCCGAACTCGTCGCGGGCGGCATCGACGAAGCGCTGGGAGACGTGCCCACCGCGACCGTGGTGCGCCGCTCGAGGCCCGATTCGGGGTTGGTGCGGGCCGACTTCCATGACTGGCCGAAAGCCGTGCGCGAATTGCTGGCCAGCGACCAGAGGATCACCGTTGCGGTGATGATGGTGGGCGCCAACGACCGCCAGCCCATCCGCGAGGGCGACCTCGTCCACGAACCTCTCAGCGAGCGCTGGCGCGAGATTTATCGCGACCGCGTCGACGCCGTCGTCCAGGCCTTCGCCGACCGCCGTGTCCCTCTGGTCTGGCTCGGCGCCCCGCCCATGCAGAACCAGCGGCTCTCGGCCGACCTCGCGCTCATCAACGACATCTATCGCCAGCGTGTCGAGCGGGTGGCCGCCACCTATGTCGACCTGTGGCAGGGCTTTGTCGACGGCGAGAACCGCTATGCCTCCTCGGGGCCGGATCTTAACGGCCAGATCGCCCGGCTGCGCACGGGCGACGGCGTGCACTTCACGCGCTCCGGCGCGCGGAAGGCCGCGCATTTCGCCGACGTCGCGCTGCGCCGGCTGCTGCCGGAGCTGACATCCGGGCCGGTGCTCGCCTCGCCGGGGCCGCCATTGCCGGCTGCCACGCCCGACGGCGCGCCGCTGCCGCCCGAACTCCAGCCCGGCGGCGTCGAGCGGCTGATCGACCAGATGGCCCGCGCCGGGACCGGGCTCGAGCCGGTCATCCTGCCCGTCATCAAGGTCAAGCCCGTGGCGGGACCCGTCATGCCCCTGACCGGGCCGGCCCTGGCGGCAGGTGGGGCGCTGGCCCCGATGCTGGCCTCGATCAGGGCAGGGCAGCCGCCGGAGCTCGAACGGGTCTTCGGCGAAGGCCG
>JAIXZF010000133.1 GCA_027489835.1 Hyphomicrobiales bacterium | reverse complement strand
CAGCCCCTCGACATCGAACAGCTCCTCGGCCGGCAGCCCGCCGGCGAAGGAGATGAGGTCCGGATTGTCCATGCCGAGCTGGATCAGCTCGCGCAGGACGTTCGCGGGCGCGCGCGCCAGATGGTCGACGACGCCGTGATCGAAGACGCTCATGACAGATTGTCCGGCTTGAGCACGCCGCGGGCCGTGTCGAGGAGAAGCAGCGGCAGGACATTGAAGGCATAGGGCATGTGGAGCCGCTCCAGCGGCGTGTGGTAGTCGCGCCCCCATGGGCCGATGTTGACGGTGGGCACGCCGCCCACCTCCCCTGTCCAGCGCACGCCGGACACCCAGGCCGGCGTGTTGGCCGCCATGACGGGAAGGTCGGCGGTGCCCGCTTCGCCCAGGAAGCTCATGTCGGAAATGCCGGGGAAGAAGTCGGTGAGCTTGATCGGCTCGCGCCCCTCCCCGGCCTTCAGCCGCGCGGCGTCGATCGCAGCCCGAAGCTTGAGCGCACGTGGCTCGCGCGAGAGCAGCACCGGAGGATAAGGCAGGGAGCCGAACCCGATCACGACGGCAGGACCGCGACGGCCCGAGAGCCGCCAGGCGGCTTCGGTCAGCCGCCGGTTCTGGTCGGGAAGCGAGAGCCCCTCGCCCGGCAGCCGCTCGCCGAGCCGCGAAAGCTCGCCGATGGCCTTCGCGTCGCGGCCGAGCTCGGCGAAGAGTTCGGCCGCCTCCACCAGCGCGATCGACTCCATCGGCCTTCCCGAAGGCATCACGCGGGCGCGGCGGGCGGCGAGGCTGGCCTCCAGCCCGTCCAGCGCCTCGCGCGCGAGGGCCTTGAACAGGCGCATCGTCTCGCGCGCGTCCCGGCCCATGGTCAGCGCGTTCCACGTTGCGAACACGGAGGCCGGCGTCGTGACGTCGTATTGCTCCTTGGAGTCCTTGAGGCTGAGAAGCGTCGGCGCGATGCCGGGCTGCGCGCCCGCGCCGTCCGCAAGCTCGTCGGCCCATTCGAGCCGCGCCGCCAGCGCAGCGGCGATCGCGCCGGCATTGACCCCTTGATAGGGGTGGCTGGCATGGCTCTGCTGGCCCACGGCGTAGGCGGTGAGCAGCAGTTTGCCGACGCTGCCCAAGGCCACGGCCCGCCCCTCGCTGCCATCGCCGTCGTCGCCGATGCAATCGAGATTGATCGCGGCGACCACGTCGAGCCCCATGCTGCGCGGAAAATCGGACAGTCCCTTGGCAAGCGCCCGCGCGCCGACGGAGGTCACCTCCTCGTCGGGCACGCCGACGAAGAGCAGGTTGCCCACACGGTCAGGCTCGGCCGCGAAGGCTTCGAGCGCCGCGAGGCCCGCCCCGAGGCCCGCCTTCATGTCGAGAAGGCCGCGCCCGGGCAGGAACAGCCCGCTGTCGAAATCGGCCCTGGCGCGCTCTTCGGCCAGCGTCGCAGGCGCGGCGAGACGCGCCTTGAGGGCCGCCAGCAGCGCCTCCGGCTCGGTGGCCAGCGGCGCAAGATCGCCGTAATCCTCGACGGTCACCGTGTCGAAATGCCCCGTCAGCAGCACCGTCTGGTTCCCGCTGCCCCGCACCAGCACGGCGCAGCAGGCGCGCGCCAGCGGATCGTTCTCGGCCGGGATGAGCCATGTCTCCGCGCCGGCAAGCGCCGGCGTCTCCGCGACGCGCTCGCGCAGCAGATGCGGCAGGGCCTGCTCGCCGGCCGAGCCGGTGACGCTGGGCTGCCGGGTCAGCCAGATCGACCAGTCGCGGGCGCGCTGGGCAAGACCGGAGGCAGATATCGGATCGATGAACATGTCTGCCTCAGCGCGGCCCGGCTTCGCGCGGCTCCACGCCGCACCATTCGGCGACGAACAGCGCCATGGCGGTGGTGATGCGCTTCAGCGACGCCACGCTCACGGCCTCGTCGAAGGCGTGGATGTTCCTGGAGATTGGCCCGTAGCACAGCGCCGGGATGCGGTCGTACAGCGCGTGGACGCGTGTATCGAGATAGCCGGCGGTCATGAAGCTTTCGAGCGGCCGCCCCGTCGCCTCGCGATGGGCGCGCCCCAGCACGGCCTCGGCCTCCGAGCCCGGCTCGAGCACGTAGCCCTCCGCCTGGAAGCCGTTGAAGGTGACCTTCGGCGGATTGTTCGCGAGATAGCGGTCGGTGCGCGAGAAGGCGCCGATCCAGCTCTCGACCTCGCGCGCGGCCTCGGCCGCCGACACGCCGGGATAGATGGCGAGGCGGCACTGCACCTTGCACCAGCACGGCACCGAGGAGCCCCAGTCGCCGCCCTCGATCTTGCCGACATTGAGGTTGATCGGGTGTTCGGAATCCTCGAAATGCGGCCGGCCCGCCTTGCGCGCGTTCAGCTCGGCCTCCAGCCGCCTGAGGTCCGCGATGACGCGCCAGGCCGCGTCGATGGCGTTGGCCCCTGCGCCCATGTCGCGGACATGGGCCGGCTCGCCCCGCACCTCGATTTCGAACCAGAGCACGCCGACATTGGCGCGCACCAGCTTCTCGTCCTCGGGCTCGGGAATGAGCGCAGCGTCCGCGGTGTAGCCGCGCAGATGCGTCATCAGCGCGCCATTGCCGGTGGATTCCTCCTCGACAACCGATTGCAGGTAGAGCGTGGCCGCCGGCTGCAGCCCCAGCCGCGCCAGCGCGTCGAGGCAGGCGAAGTTCGCCGCATGGCCGGCCTTCATGTCCGCCCCGCCCCGGCCATAGAGCCAGTCACCCTCGATGCGCGCCTCATAGGGCGGGCTGGTCCACAGATCGTGCGGCCCGGTCGGCACCACGTCGACATGGCCCTGCAGGATGAGGGATCGGCCCGTCTCCTCGCGCGGCCTGTGGATGCCCACGAGGATCGGCGCCTTCGAGTGCTCGGCGCTGATGGCGCCGGCGCCGGGATGGCGCGCAATCGCCTCCTCGTCCATGGCGAAGCGGTCGACGATGAGCCCCCGCGCGCGCATGGCCCTGAAGATGAAATCCTGCACGGCGTGCTCGGCGCCCCGCTGCGAGGGAAAGCGCATCAGCTCGGCCGTCAGGTCGAGCTGGGCCGCGAAGCCCTCTTCCACCGAGGCCTTGATGCGCGCCGCGAGTGTGGGGTCGAGCGGGGGCCGTGTCGTCATCCTTCAACCTGCCTGAAATGCGAGCGGCCCGGCACGGCCGCGAAGAGCTGCCGCGTGTAGGGATGCGTCGGGTTCGCGAACAGCTCGGCCGTCTCGCCAAGCTCGACGATCTGGCCCTTTTGCATCACCGCCACGCGGTGGCAGAGTTGGGCCGCGACCCTGAGGTCATGCGTCACGAACAGGATCGCGAGGCCGAGCTGCGACTGGAGCTCGCGGATCAGGTCGAGAATTTGCGCCTGCACCGAGACGTCGAGCGCCGATACGGGCTCGTCCGCGATCAGCACCTTCGGCTCCAGCGCCAGCGCCCGCGCGATGCCGATGCGCTGGCGCTGGCCACCGGAGAATTCGTGCGGGTAGCGCTCGATCGCCTGCGGCGGCAGTCCGACCCGCTGGATCAGGTCCCGCGCCCGATCGAAGGCCCTCGCCTTGGCCTCGCCATGCGCCATCGGCCCCTGGGCGATGATGCGGCCCACGGTGTGGCGCGGATTGAGCGAGGCGAACGGGTCCTGGAACACCATCTGGATGCGCCGCCGGTGCGGACGGAAGGCGCGCGGCGAAAGCTCGCGAAGGGACAGGTCTCCGATCCGGATCGCCCCTGCATCGGGCTCGATCAGCCTCAGGCAGCAGCGCGCCACGGTCGACTTGCCGGACCCTGACTCGCCCACCAGCCCGAGCGTCTCCCCGGGCCGAATGGCGAAGCTGACCGCGCGGGCGGCCGCGACCTCGCGCGCCTTGCCGAACAGGCCGGCGCGCTTGCGGTAGATCTTGTCGAGCCCTTGCACCGTGAGCGCCGGCGCGGCCTCCGGAATTGGCGGGCGCGCCGGCGGCGTCAGCGACGGCACGGCCGCCAGCAACTTGCGCGTGTAGGCATGGCGCGGCGCCGAGAGCACGGCCGAGGCCGCGCCCTGCTCCACGCAGAGCCCTTCCTGCATCACCACGATGCGGTCCGCGATGTCGGCGACCACGCCGAAATCATGGGTGAT
>JAIXZF010000088.1 GCA_027489835.1 Hyphomicrobiales bacterium | reverse complement strand
TCGCTCTGCGTGATTCCCTCCCGCTCGCTCAGCGTCGACAAAAGGTCGAATTGCGGAACGGAGAGGCCGAGCGCCTTCAGCCGCGACGCCATCGCCAGCGAAACCCGCTGGTGGAGCCGGAGAAAGCGGAACCAGACGCGCATCTCGTCGACGCCGGCCTCGTCCTGCTGTGTGCTGTCGGCGGTCGCCGGCATCGCTTTTCCCTTCAGTTCACACCTAAACTAACAGAAGCCGCGCGCGCGGCGCCACCTGAAACCGCGCGTCGATGCTTCACGGAAGGGCGGGAGGCGTTATCATCGCCGCAAAACCGACGCGCCGGACAGCGGCGCGGCCAGGGAGGGACAAGACCATGCTGGGCCTGATGCAGGACTGGCCGCTGCTGATCCACCGCGTCATCGACCACGCGGCAATCCAGCATGGCGGCCGCGAGATCGTCAGCCGCAGCGTGGAAGGCCCGATTCGGCGCACGACCTATGCGAAGGCGCGCCATCAGGCCCTGCGCATCGCCCAGCGCCTGTCGCGCGAAGGCATCCGCGCCGGCGACCGCATCGCCACCATGGCCTGGAACACCGACCGGCATTTCCAGCTCTGGTACGGCATCACCGGGATCGGGGCGGTCTGCCATACGCTCAATCCACGCCTGTTCGAGGATCAGATCGCCTGGATCGTCGCCCATGCCGAGGACAGGCTGCTCTTTGCCGACCTCACCTTCATCCCCTTGCTCGAGCGCCTTCAGGACCGCCTGCCCTCCATCGAGCGCTTCGTCGTCATGACGGATGCCGCCCATATGCCGCAGACCACGCTGCGCGGCGCCATCGATCTCGAAAGCTGGCTGGATGGCGCGGACGGCGACATGCGCTGGGCCAGCTTCGACGAGAACACCGCCGCCGGCCTCTGCTACACCTCCGGCACGACGGGATCGCCCAAGGGCGTGCTCTATTCGCATCGCTCGAACGTGCTGCACGCCATGGCCGCGCTGCAGCCCGATTCGCTCGGCTTTTCCGCGCGCGACAGCGTGCTGCCCGTCGTGCCGCTTTTCCACGCCAACAGCTGGTCCATCGCTTACTCCGCGCCGATGGCCGGCGCGAAGCTCGTCATGCCGGGCGCGAGGCTCGACGGCGCCAGCATCCATCAACTGCTCGAGGAAGAGCAGGTCAGCATCACGGCGGCCGTGCCCACGGTCTGGCTCGGCCTCCTCAACCATCTCGACGCCACGAAAGGCGCGCTCACCTCGCTCAAGCGCGTCGTGATCGGCGGCTCGGCCTGCCCGCGCGCGATGATCGAGGCTTTCGAGCGCCGCTTCGGGGTCGAGGTTCTCCACGCCTGGGGAATGACCGAGACGAGCCCGCTCGGCACCGTGTGCTCCATCAAGCCGGCCTATGCAGGCCTAGAGGGCGATGCGCTGCTCGACATCAAGGCGCGCCAGGGGCACGCGCCGTTCACCGTCGAGATGAAGATCACCGACGACGAGGGCCGCCCGCTGCCCTGGGATGGCCACACCTTCGGCCGGCTGATGGTCCGCGGGCCGGCGGTGGCCGCGTCCTACATGCGGGGCGATGGCGGCGACATCCTCGACGATGAGGGCTTCTTCGACACGGGCGACGTCGCGACCATCGACGAGCATGGCTACATGGCGATCACCGACCGCTCCAAGGACGTCATCAAGTCCGGCGGCGAGTGGATTTCCTCGATCGAGCTCGAAAATCTCGCCATGGGCCACCCCGACGTGCACGAAGCCGCTGTCATCGGGATCGCCCACCCGAAATGGGATGAACGCCCGCTGCTGGTGATCGTGCCAAAGCCGGGCCGCTCGCCAACGAAAGAGGACATGCTGGCCTTCATGACGGGCAAGATCGCCAAATGGTGGCTGCCGGATGCGGTCGCGTTGGTCGAAGCGATCCCGCACACCGCCACGGGCAAGATCCAGAAGACCGCGCTGCGCGAGATGTTCCAGGACTACCACTTCAAGACGTGACGCCTCGAAGCTTGCGCCACAGCCGCCCGTCAATGGCCGCGAGGCCCGCACCGATCATCGCCATGCCAAGGAGATGCCGGAGGAGCAGCGTCTCGCCCAGAAACAGGATGCCAAGCATGATGGCGCTGACCGGGATCAGGAAGGTCACAAGCGCGATGTTGGTGGCACCGGCGCTGGCCAGGATGCGGAAGAAGAGCACATAGGCGAACGCCGTGGACAAGGCAGCAAGTCCAACCAGAGCGGCAAGGGCCTGAATGCTCGGCATCGGCAGTTGCCAGGGCCTGTCGACCAACATCATGACAGGCATCAGCAGCACGCTCGAAGCCGTCACCTGCCCCATCGCTGTCGCCAGCGGCGAGACACCCATGGCCCGAAACCGGCGCCCGAAAACCCCTGCAAAGCCGTAGGACAGCGCCGCGCAGAGGCAGGCGAGTTGCGCAACAACGCCGATCCCGAGCGACTGCAACACATCCGCCCCGATCATCACCGCCACCCCGGCGAGTCCGACGACGACACCGGCAAGCCGGTTGCCCGTCATCTTCTCGTCCGACGTCAGCAGATGCGCGACAATCACCGTGAACAGTGGCGTGGTCGCGTTCAGGATCGACGCCACGCCAGATGCGATGTGCCCCTGCCCCCAGACGATCAGCGTATGCGGCACGACATTGTTGAGAAAGCCCATGATGAAGAAAGCAACCCAGACCTTGCCGCTGGTCGGGATCGGATCGCCGCTGGCCTTGAGCACGACCAGCAGGATCAGCGCCGCCAGCAATACGCGGCCCACCACGATCGTGAACGTCGGCAGCTCCTTCACGGCAACGCCGATGAAAAAGAACGAACCGCCCCACAGCACGGATAAAGCGAGCAGCATGGCCCATTCGCGCGACGACATCGACGTGTTGACAGTAGCAGCGGCAGGCACTGGCCTCTCCTGACAGGACAGCCGCGTTGCTACGCCGCTGCCGGGAGCTATGCCACCCGCTTTGCGAGAAACCCGGCGCGCTTGCGGCGCAAGGCGTGGTGCGCTGGCCGCCGTTTTGCTGTGGCACGGCGCAAGGCGAGGCCGTAGAACGTCACCATGCGCCGCATCGTCCTCGAACAGCCCTTTTCGCGCGCCGCCATCTGGTCGGCCCGGCTGGCGTTGTTCGCGCTCGTGGTGACGATCTATGGCATCATCCTCGTGCGTGGCGGACAGCAGGGGATTCCGGGGCTGGCGGCGCTGGGCTCGGGCTTCCTGCTCGCGGCGGCGACGCTGCTGCTGGCGCTCATGGCCGGGGTGGCCATCTGGAACCAGGGACTCAAGGGCGTGCGCAGCATCGGCGGCGCCGCCGTCATTGCGGTCACACTGCTCGCGGCGCCCGCCTACATGGCCGTCCAGTACGCGCGGCTGCCTTCGCTCAACGACATCTCGACCGACATCGAGGAGCCGCCCTCTTTCTCGCGGTCGCGCGCCGCGCTTGCGGCCAGGCAGGGGCATGTCCCGGTGGAGCGGCCGCGCGAATCCCGCCTCGTGCAGCGCCAGGCCTACCAGCGGATCATCCCAATCGTTCTCGAGCTCCCGCCCGAGGACGCCTACGATCTGGCGTTGAAGGCGGCGGCGAACCGGGGCTGGCGCATCATCGAGCAGGCACCGCCCGGAGGTCGTTCGGGCATCGGCCGCATCGAGGCCATCGCGACCACCCGCATCCTACGATTCGCGGACGACGTGACCATCCGGGTGCGCCCTCGTGTCGACGGCGCCCGCATCGACATCCGCTCCGCCTCGCGCATCGGATCGCACGATCTCGGCGCAAACGCGGCGCGCATCCAGGCCTTCGCCGACGAGGTGCAGCTGCTGCTGTCGGCGCGCTGAACTCAACCCGGCTCGAACACGCCGGTGAGTGATGGCGCACCCTCGGGGCAGCGGACCAGCCCGCGCGCCGCCAGATCCTCAAGATGCGCGAAGGTCGACAGCGCCGCCGCGCCGTGCAGCGCCGGCGCGAGGCCCTCGTACACGCGCGGCACGATGTCCGCGATCAGTCGGTCGCCCTGCCTGACGCGGTTGAGGATGCTCGCCTCCCGCATGCGCCGGTGGTTGATGAGCGCGCGCACGAAGCGCTGCGGATCGCGCACGGGCCCGCCATGGCCGGGCCAGTAAACAGCCTCGCTGCGCCCGCGCAGCTTCTCGAGCGAAGCCATGAAATCGGCCATCGAGCCGTCCGGCGGCGCGACGATGGTGGTGGACCACGCCATGACATGGTCGGCCGAAAAGAGCGCGTCCTCTTCCGCGAGCGAGAAGGCCAGATGGTTGGCGGTGTGGCCGGGCGTCGCCACCGCCGTCAGGCTCCATCCCGGCCCGGCGATGCGATCGCCCTCGCCCATCTCGGTGTCGGGAGCGTGCTCGGCATCCGCCGAGGCGTCGAGCCGGTTGATCTCCCCGAGCGCGAGCTCACGCGCCGCGCGATGCAGCCCGCATCCGACGATCGGCGCGCCGGTCAGAGCCTTGAGCGCCCTGGCGCCGGGAGAATGATCGCGATGCGTGTGCGTCACGACGATGTGGCTGACCGTCTCGCCCTGGAGCGCATCCGACAGCGCCGCGAGATGCGGCGCAGAATCGGGGCCGGGATCGATGACCGCGACAGTGCCCTGCCCCACGATGTAGCTGCAGGTGCCGGTGAAGGTGAACGGCCCGCCATTGGGCGCGACGAGGCGGCGCACCAGCGGCGTAAGGCGCAGCACCACGCCGGGCGCGGCGTCGAGGCTGCGGTCGAAACTGAGGTCGTCGTCGCTCATCGTCGGTGCCCGTTCGGAGGCCTGGCCGCCGCCCTTGTGAGGCGTCGCGCCGCGACCTATAGAACGTGGCAGGACCCCGCGCCACAGGCGGGGCCACGCATCACATGAGGACCGCCCATGGCCGACGCCGCCCTGCGCCCCACCGCTCCCGCCCTGGTCGAGGCGGCATTCCCGCGCCTGTTCGCCGGCCTTGCGCCGACGGCCCGCGGCCTTGCGCTCGCCATTGCCGGCTCGGTCCTGCTGACGATCTCGGCCAAGGTCCAGGTGCCGATGTGGCCGGTGCCGATGACGATGCAGAGCTTCGTCGTGCTGTTCCTTGGCGCCGCCCTCGGCCCGCGCCTCGGCGCGGCGGCGGTAGCGCTCTATCTTGCGCAGGGATTCGCCGGCCTTCCGGTCTTCGCCGGCGCCGCGGCCGGGCCTGCCTATTTCGCCGGGCCGACGGGCGGCTTCCTTCTTTCCTTCATCCCGGCCGCCTGGATCGCGGGACGCTTCTCCCACGGCCCGGTGCTTAAGGTCGCGGCCGGCATGGCGGCGGCGCACGCGCTGATCCTGGCGCTTGGCATGGGCTGGCTCGCCTGGATCGCACAGCTCTCGACCGGCGCCACCGGCACCGGTCTCGCCCGGGCTTTCGCCGTCGGCGTTCAACCCTTCATCCTCGGCTCGATCGTCAAGGTCGCGCTGGCGACCGCACTGGTCGCCGCAGGCTGGTCGCTGCTTCGCCGCCGCTGAGTTCTGCCGCGATGACGGCCTGAAGCCGGGCCCGCAGCCCGGCTTTTCTTTGCTTACCCCCACCGGGAACCCAGCCAGAGCCTGGCCGTTTGTCCTCCAGCAGAGGACAAGCCCATGTCGATGATCACCACGCGGGACGGCACGCAGCTCTATGTCAAGGATTGGGGAGACGGCCAGCCCGTGATCCTGATCCACGGCTGGCCACTGTCGGCCGACAGTTGGGACCCGCAGGCCAACGCCCTCGCCGAATCGGGTTTCCGCGCCATCGCCTATGACCGCCGCGGCTTCGGACGCTCCGATCAGCCCTGGAACGGCTACACCTACGACACCCTGGCCGACGACCTCGCGGACGTTATGGCCGCGACCGGCGCGACCGATGGCGTGAGCCTCGTGGGCTTCTCGATGGGCGGCGGCGAGGTGGCCCGCTACATGTCCCGCCATAGCGGCAATGGCGTGGTCAGGGCCGCGCTCGTGTCATCGGTCGTGCCGCTGCTGATCCAGCGCGACGACAATCCCGACGGCGTGCCGGCCGCGACGCTGGACCAGATGACCGCCGGCATGCGCGCCGACCGTCCGGAGTTCATGCGCACTTTCCTCGGCGACTTCTTCGGCCAGGGCTACCTCACCTCGTCCGTCACGGACGAGACGATCGACTGGGCCTGGCGCATGTGCATGCAGGCCGGCCTCAAGCCGACGCTGGCCTGCGCCGAAGCCTTCGCGACCACGGATTTCAGGCCGGACCTGCCGCATTTCAAGGTGCCAACGCTCGTCATCCACGGCACCTCGGACGCGACCGTGCCCATCGACGCGACGGGCAGGGCCGCTGCGCGGGCGATCCCGGGCTCGATCTTCCGTGAGTATGACGGCTCGCCGCATGGGCTGTTCGTCACGGATCAGGATCAGCTCACCGCCGACCTGCTCGGCTTCCTGCGCGGCCAACTGGCCTGATTCAGGCCGCAGCGACGCTCACTGCGCGAGCGCAGGCGCAGCCTCAAGCGGGGCCGCGTCCGCGCTGAGGCACGACAGCGCAATCTCGAGGCTGCGAAGCCCGTCCGCGCCGGTCACCTCCACGGGTGCCTTGCCCTCGGCAGCGTCGAGGAACGCCTCAATCTCGGCCCGCAGCGGCTCGACGAAGGGCACGCTGAGGCTGCGGCTGACGAAGCTGCCATGGCTGAGCTTGCCGGGCTGGTTGTCCGGCGCGAAGCCGGAATACTCGTTCACGGTGCGCAGCAGCATGTCGCAGACGATGAAGCGCGTCGGCGTCGAGACGCTGATGCGGCGCTCCTTGAAGGGCGTGAGCCAGTTGGTGTTGATGTGGGCGAGCGCGCCGCTCTCGAGCCGGAACTGCAGGAAGGCGACATCCTCGTGCCCGCCGCGCGCCCGCGTCAGCAGCGCCTGTCGCGTCGCGATCTCGGAGCGCCCCAGCCAGCGGATGAGGTCGATATCATGCACGCCGAGATCGGTGACTATGCCGACATCGGTGATCCGCGGCGGGAAGGGTCCGACGCGCGAGATGGCGATGGAAATGATCTGCTCGTCCTTCACGGCATCGTGGAGCGCGCGGATCGCCGGATTGAAACGCTCGACATGGCCGACGGTGAGCCTGACGCCCCTGGCTTCCGCCCGCGCGATGATCTCGCGCGCCTCGGCGGTGGTGGAGGCGATGGGCTTTTCGATCAGAAGGTGCACGCCGGCGTCGATCAGCTTCAGCGCGACCTCGTGGTGCGTCACCGTGGGCACCGCCACGGCTGCAGCGTCCAAACCCGCTTCGATCGCCTCCTCGACGGTGGCATAGGTCGGGCAGTTGAGCTGCGAAGCGGCAGCCTCGCGCACCGATGGCGAGTCGTCGACGACGGCGACGAGTTCGGCTCGGTCGAGCTGGCTGAGAATGCGCGCATGGTTGCGGCCCATCGCTCCGGCGCCGATGACGCCCACTCTCAACACATGCTTGGCCGGCTTCATGGCGATGGTCCCTTCGACCTGTCTTCGGCCCGCCCTAGCCTGCCGCTGGCTGGGTGTCCAGCTTGCCCGACGGCGTTGGTCCTACGCCACCACCGCCCTGTCCGTCACGCGCCGCCAGGCAGCGCCATCGGAAAAGGCGATGACGGGCCCTCCGGCCTCGTCGGAAACATGGACCAGCGCGCCGGCGCCGGACGCCGCGGCGGAGGGCAGCGCGGCCTTGGGATACTGGCCGATGCGCACCGGCCCCGAAACATGCAGCCGGCAGCTCGGCGCGGCGACGCCGATGCCCATCCACCCGGTGGCGCCATCGACGGTGACGGCGCGGGTCCAGCTTGCGCCGTCAGCGGAAACCTTGACCTGCCACGCATCGTCACCGGCGAGGCCGATTTCCGCCCGGCCCGAGAACCCGTTCTGGAAAACGACGCTCGCCGTTTCGCTGGCGGCCGCCTTGTTGACCTTGACCTGATGGCCGGCGCCGGCATGGCTGAACAGGACCGCCGGGCTCGAGACGCTCAGCCTGTTAGCGGGATCTGCGCTGGCGTTGACGCCGAGCTGGTCGGCCGCGCGCAGCTTCATATCCTGCCAGCCCGTTCCGTCATGCACGAGCATGCGGCGCTCCGCCTCGACCCAGAGCCGCCACCCTGACGACGGCGCGAGATAGCTCCAGCCGCCCTCCTGCCACAGCGCGACCTGCCCCGTTCGTCCGGACCAGATGCCCGTCGCCGCTCCCGGGATCAGGTAACGGTCGCCGGCCGCAGGGCTCATCGGAGGCGTTGCACGCGTGGCCTCGCGAACGGCGAGATGGACGAGATCGTCCAGCCGCAGCAGCGCCTCGTTGTGGGTGACATGTTTTTGTGACTGGTTGGCCGCCAGCAGCGGCAGTGCCAGGCGCGTGGTCGTTTCGGACATGGTGAAGCTCCAGCAAGAGCTTCGATATAGGATAATAGTCCTAAAAAGTCAATCTGCCGGGCTGTCGCTTGAGTCAGTCGCGGTAGCTGAACGGGGCTCCGATCTCGGACAGCATCGGCGCCGAGCGATCCTTGTCGGACAAAACGGCCTCCCCCGGGCTCACCGGCCACTCGATGTTCAGCGCAGGGTCGTTCCACCTGACGCCGGCATCATGCTCGCGGCTGTAATAGTCCGTGACCTTGTAGATCACTTCGACATCGTCGCAGAGCGTGCAGAAACCATGGAGGAATCCGGCCGGAACCCAGAGCTGCCGCCAGTTCGCGTCCGACAGCTCGACCGCGACGTGCCGGCCGTAGGTGGGCGAGCCGGTCCTGATGTCGACCGCGACGTCTAGGATCGCACCGCGCGTGACGCGCACGAGCTTGCCCTGCGCGCGCGGCTCCTTCTGGTAGTGCAGGCCGCGCAGCGTGCCCCTGAGCGCCGAGCGCGAATGATTGTCCTGAACGAACGACACCGGCCCGATCTCGGCCGTGAAGCGGTCCAGCCTGAAGGTCTCCGAGAAGAAGCCGCGCTCATCCCCGATCCGGCCTGGCTCGATCAGGCAGGGTCCCTCGATGTCGAAGCGCGTGAAGTTCATGCCGGGCCTCGTGCGTCGTCATTCCGGGCAAGATCGGCGATCTGGAGCAGATACTGCCCGTATCGGCTCTTGCCGAGTTCGTTGCCCAGCGCCCTGAGCTGCGCCGCGTCGATGAAGCCGCGCTCGAAGGCGATCTCTTCGGGACAGCAGATGCGTGTTCCCTGCCGGCTCTCGATGGTGCGCACGAAATTGGCCGCGTCGGTCAGGCTGTCGGGCGTGCCGGTGTCGAGCCAGGCATAGCCGCGGCCCATGCGCTCGACATGGAGGTCGCCGCGCGCGAGATAGGCGCGGTTCACGTCGGTGATCTCGTATTCGCCGCGCGCGGACGGCTTGAGGCCTTTCGCGATCGCGACCACGTCGCGGTCGTAGACGTAGAGCCCGGTCACGGCCCAGTTGGATTTCGGCTGGGCGGGCTTCTCCTCGATGGAGACGGCCCTGCCCTGGCTGTCAAAGTCGACCACGCCGTACCGCTCCGGGTCCGGCACGTGATAGGCGAAGACGGTGGCGCCCGTGGTGCGGCTGCGGGCCGCGTTCAGCAGCATGGTGAGGCCCGCGCCGTAGAAGATGTTGTCGCCGAGCACCAGCATGGCCCTGTCGTCGCCGACGAAGTCCTCGCCGATCACGAAGGCCTGGGCGAGGCCGTTGGGCACCGCCTGCTCGGCATACTGGAAGCGCACGCCCCAGCGTTCGCCGGAGCCGAGGAGCCGCCGGAACTGCGGCAGATCATGCGGCGTCGAGATGATCAGGATGTCCTGGATGCCGGCGAGCATCAGCACCGACAGCGGATAATAGATCATCGGCTTGTCGTAGATCGGCACGAGCTGCTTGGAGGTCGCCAGCGTGATCGGATGCAGCCGCGTGCCGCTGCCCCCCGCGAGGATGATGCCCTTCATGCCGATTCCACCTTCAGATTGACGAGAAGCCGGTCGAGGCACCGCCCGAGCGCGTCCCGCCAGTGGGGCATGACGACGCCATGCCGCTCTGCGAGCAGGCTGCAGTCGAGCCGGGAGTTCGCCGGCCTCCTGGCGGGTGTGGGGTATTCGGCCGTGGTGATGCGTTTGACCCGGGCGGACGGGCCGCCCCGCTCGAGCGATAGCGCGAAGATCGCCTCGGCGAAATCGGCCCAGCTGGCCTCGCCGCCGCCGCACAGATGGAAGACGCCTCTCAGGCCGCCATCCGCTGGACGGGCGACCAGGTTGCGCGCCACCGTCACCACGGCCTGTGCGATGTCGGGCGCGTAGCTCGGCGAGCCCAGCTGGTCGGCCACGACCGAGAGCTCAGGGCGGGTCTCCGCCAACGCCAGCATCGTGCGCACGAAGTTCCGGCCATGCGCGGCATGGACCCAGGCCGTCCTGAGGATGACGTGGTCGGCTGCCGCGGCCGCGACGGCCCTTTCGCCAGCGAGTTTGCTCCGGCCATAGGCGCCGACGGGCGCGGGCGCATCCGTCTCGAAATAAGGCGCCGCCTTGGACCCGTCGAAGACGTAGTCGGTCGAGAGCTGGATGATCGGCACGCCCCGCGAGGCCGCCCAAGACGCAACAGCCCCCGCTCCCACGCCATTCACCGCCATAGCGAGTTCGGCCTCCTGCTCGGCCTTGTCGACGGCGGTGTACGCCGCCGCGTTGACCACTACGTCGGGGGTCGGCAGGTCGAGACGCGCGAGCGAGGCGGCGGCGTCGGCAAGGTCGAAATCCGGGCGGCCGAGCGTGATGACCTCGCATCCGCAATGCGTGCGCGCATGGTCCGCCAGCGCGGTCGCCACCTGCCCGGCCTGGCCCGTCACCAGAAGGCGCATCTCAGACGGCCTGCATGGCGCCGAGGCCGAGCCGCTCGCCGCCATAGACCTTCTCGCGAAGCGGCCGCCACCACCATTCATTGTCAAGGTACCAGCGCACCGTCTTCTCGATGCCGGTGTCGAAATTCTCCTCGGCCCGCCAGCCGAGTTCGGACTCGAGCTTGGTGGCGTCGATCGCGTAGCGATGGTCATGGCCCGGCCGGTCTGCCACGAAGCGGATCAGGCTGGCATGCGGCTCGGCTGCCGGCCTCAGCCTGTCGAGAGCGGCGCAGATCGTGTGAACGACGTCGATGTTCCTGCGCTCGTTCCGGCCGCCGACATTGTACTTCTCGCCGATGCGCCCGGTGGTCGCGATCAGCACCAGCGCCTTGGCGTGATCGTCGACATAGAGCCAGTCCCGCACGTTCTCGCCCTTGCCGTAGACCGGCAGCGGCTTGCCGTGCAGAGCATTGAGGATCACCAGCGGGATGAGCTTCTCCGGGAAGTGGAACGGTCCGTAATTGTTCGAACAGTTGGAGATGACGGCCGGAAACCCGTAGGTCCGCGTCCAGGCCGAGACCAGATGGTCGGCGGCCGCCTTCGAGGCGGAATAGGGCGAGCTGGGATCGTAGGGCGTGGTTTCGCGGAACAGGTCGCTGTCGCCGAGCGAGCCGTAGACCTCGTCGGTCGAGACGTGCAGGAAGCGGAACGCGGCGCGCTGCGGTGCCGCGAGGCGCGACCAGTAGGCCCGCGCCGCCTCCAGCAGCACGCCCGTGCCGACGATGTTGGTCTGGATGAAGTCGCCCGCGCTGTTGATCGAGCGGTCCACATGGCTTTCCGCCGCCAGGTGCATCACGACGTCGGGCGCGAATTCCTCGAACAGGCCGGCCATGGCCGGGCGGTCGCAGATGTCCGCCTGGCGGAAGCGGTAGTGCGGCTTGTTGTCGATCGCGCGCAGGGATTCAAGGTTGCCCGCATAGGTCAGCTTGTCGACGTTGAGGACATCGTGGCCCAGGGCAACGAGGTGCCGGCACACGGCGGAGCCGATGAAGCCTGCGCCGCCGGTGACAAGGAAACGTTGCTTCATGACAGAATGATGCCTGGACCGCGTCGATTGGCCTACAGTGCGACCCTGCACTTTGCAAGCGCACCGCCCGGCGGGCGGCCGCAGGCTTTTGCCGGGCGATGACGCGGGCGATGACGTACGAGCAGGCTGGCCCTGCCCCAGACGCCGGCAGGCGGGTCGATCGCCGGTTGCAAGCAGGGCTTTCGCTGGCGTAGACACCGCCCCGCATGGGCCGCCGGTCGAATCGTCCGACAGCCGCTGCATTCGGCGCCGGAGCGGTCGCCTGCCTGGTCCCCGGGCACGATCGAGCGCTCCGCCCGAGGATAACAGGAGATCTGCCAATGACCAAAGCCGCCGCCCGCGTCGCCGTGATTGGGTGCGGCTATTGGGGCAAGAACCTCGTCAGGGATTTCGCGGGCCTCGGCGCGTTGGCCGCCATCGTCGACGCGAACCCGGAGACGACCGCCGCGCTGTCCGCGCAGCATGGCTGCGAAGCGCGTTCGCTCGACGCGGTGCTGGGCGATGCGGGCATCGACGGCGTCGTGATCGCCGCCCCCGCCGAACACCATTACGCGCTGGCGAAGCGCGCGCTCGAAGCCGGCAAGCATGTCTATGTCGAGAAGCCGCTGGCGCTGAAGGTGGCGGATGGCGAGGCTCTCGTCAGGCTTGCATCCGCGCGCGGCCTCACGCTGATGGTCGGGCATCTGCTGCAGTATCACCCCGCCTTCATCGCGCTGAAGGACTTCGTCAATGCGGGGCATATCGGCCGGCTGCGCTATGTCTATTCGAACCGGCTCTCCTTCGGCATCCTGCGCCGGGA
>JAIXZF010000317.1 GCA_027489835.1 Hyphomicrobiales bacterium | reverse complement strand
TGGTCGTTGGTCATCTTCAGGGCGGCGGCATAATCCGGCGCGCGGACGACCGACAGCACGGGGCCGAAGATCTCTTCCTTGTAGATCTTCATGTCGGTGGTGACATGGTCGAACAGGCAGCCGCCCATGTAGAAGCCGTTCTCGTAGCCCTGCATGGTGAAGCCGCGCCCATCGACGGCGAGGGTCGCGCCCTCCTTAATGCCGAGATCGACATAGCCCTTGACGCGCTCGAGATGCGCCTTGGTCACCAGCGGGCCGAAATCGGCGGTGCCGTCGGTGGAGGGGCCGACCTTCAGGCTCTCGACGCGGGGAATGAGCCGCTTCACCAGCTCGTTGGCCGTGGTCTCGCCCACCGGAACGGCGACCGAGATGGCCATGCAGCGCTCGCCGGCCGCGCCGTAGCCCGCGCCGATCAGCGCGTCGACCGCCTGGTCCATGTCCGCATCGGGCATGATGACCATGTGGTTCTTGGCGCCGCCGAAAGCCTGCACGCGCTTGCCGTTGGCGCAGCCGCGACCGTAGATGTACTGGCCGATCGGGGTGGAACCGACGAAGCCGATGGCCTGGATGTCCGGATCGTCGATGATGGCGTCGACGCTTTCCTTGTCGCCGTTGACGACGTTGAGGATGCCCGGCGGCAGGCCGGCCTCGATCATCAGCTCGGCGAGGCGCATCGGCACGCCGGGGTCGCGCTCGGAGGGCTTGAGGATGAAGGCGTTGCCGCAGGCGATGGCGGGGCCGAGCTTCCACATCGGAATCATGGCCGGGAAGTTGAACGGGGTGATGCCCGCCACCACGCCGAGCGGCTGGCGCATCGAATAGATGTCGATGCCGGGGCCGGCGCCGTCCGTGTACTCGCCCTTGAGCAGATGCGGCGCGCCCACGCACATCTCGACGACCTCGACGCCGCGCTGGATGTCGCCCTTGGCGTCGGGGATGGTCTTGCCATGCTCGCGGGCGAGGATGTCGGCCAGCTCGTTGGTGTTCTGCGCCACGAGGTCGAGGAACTTCATGAGGATGCGCGCGCGGCGCTGCGGGTTGGTGGCGGCCCAGGCGGGCTGCGCCTCCTTGGCGTTGGCGACGGCGGCTGTCAGCTCGGCCGTGGAGGCCAGCGCGACCTTGCCGCGCACGGTGCCGTCCATGGGCTGGAACACTTCGGCGAAGCGGCCCGAGGTGCCCGCGACGTGCTTGCCGCCGATGAAATGGCCGTAGCTGATCATGTCCTGTCCTCCCGGAAGCGTCTGGCGAGGCGAAGAGGCATGCCCCGCGCCAAGGCGTCACCCCGTAACATTGCCATTTGCGCACGGCTAGGGGTAAGACCGAATGAAGCCTGTGCAACAATGCGGGATCGGACGGGATGGAACGGTTCGACTGGGACGATCTCAGGTTCTTCCTCGCGGTCGCCCGCTCGGGCCGGCTGACCTCCGCCGCGCGGCGTCTCGGCGCCGACCACGCCACCGTGTCGCGGCGCATCTCCTCGCTGGAGACCTCGCTCAAGGCCAAGCTGTTCGAGCGCCGGCCCCAGGGCTACGCGCTGACCGCGCATGGCGAGCGCCTGATGGCCCGGGCCGAGAGCATGGAGACCGACGCGCTCTCGATCCAGAGCGAGATCGGCGGCGCGGACATGGCGCTGTCGGGCGTGGTCAGGATCGGCGCGCCCGACGGCTTCGGCACCTCGTTCCTCGCGCCCCGGCTGGCCCGCTTCATGGCGGCCTGGCCCGCGCTCGAGCTGCAGCTCGTCGCCATGCCGCGCCTGCTCTCGCTCTCCAAGCGCGAGGCCGACGTGGCGATCACGCTCGCGCCGCCCAAGGAGGGCAAGATCGTCGCCCGCAAGCTGGTCGACTACCGGCTGGGGCTCTACGCCGCGCCGTCCTATCTGGCCTCCGCCCCCGCCATCGTGGAACCCGACGACCTGCACGGGCACGCGGTGATCGGCTACATCGACGACCTGATCTTCACGCCCGAGCTCGACTATCTCGACGAAGTCTCGAAAGGCCTCCGCGCCCGGACGCAGTCCTCGAACCTCACCGCGCAGATGGCGCTGGCGGCGGCGGGGGGCGGGGTCTGCGTGCTGCCGGCCTTCATGGCCCAGCGGCAGGCCGGGCTGGTGCCCGTGCTGCCGCAGCGCGTGGCCATCCAGCGCTCCTTCTGGCTCGTGGTCCATGCGGACCTCAAGGACGTGGCGCGGGTGCGCACCACGGTGGACTTCATCGTCAGGGAGACGAAGGCCGCCAAGGCGGCGTTCCTGGGCGAGGCCACCCCGGCGGCCTCGCTGGAGACGCGTCAGTCGACCGTCACGGTGTAGGTGCGCTCACGCACCTCGCCGTTCACCGATGTCCAGCGGACGGTGAAGCTGTCGGTGCCCTTGTAGCCCTTCTTCGACTGGTAGGACACGTAGGAGATCGGGATGACGCGGCCTTCGCATCGCGCTGGCGGCGAGATGTTCAGCTTGGCCGAGTTCAACGCCTCACGGGCCTTTCGTTGCGTCACGGTGCCATTGGATGGCGGCGAGACCAGCTGGTAGGTCATGTCGGCGCCCGCGCAATCCGACCCGCTCCAGAACATGTCGGTGACGAGAATCCTCTGCCCGGACTTCGCGACGTTGCTGATGGTGTGCGACGCAAGGGCAGGTGAAGCCACCAGTGCAGTTGCCGCCAGAATTCCCAGTATCTTCATCGTCTATCCCTTTATTCTCGACGCCAAACGCTAGCAACGCGTGTTTGACTGGCAAGTAAGGGGCATTACTGACGTTACGGCCTCCAGGGCAGGACGCCCTCGGGCAGCCGGCTCGCCAGACGGTCGAGCAGCAGCATCACGGCAAGAATCACGGCGCTGGCGCTGACGGCCACGGCCGCCGCCTCGCCGGCGAGGCCGCTCTCCTTGAGGCTGAACAGCACGACGCCGAGCGTCTCAGTGCCCGCCGACCAGAGCAGGGCCGAGACCGTGAGCTCGTTGAAGGCGACGAGGAAGACCAGCAGAGCGCCCGCGCTGGCGGCCGGCAGCAGGATCGGCGCGACGATGAAGCGGATCAGCTGCCACCAGGTGGCCCCGTCGAGGCGCGCGGCCTCCTCGTGATGCGCCTCGATCTGGCCCATCGCGGCCAGCGTCGGCTTGAGGGCCGGCGCGAGAAAGCGCGCCAGATAGGCGAACAGGATGATCACCGCCGTGCCGTAGATGCTGACGCCGACCAGCGGCAGCGGCTTGAGGAAGAGCAGGATGCAGGCGATCGCGAGCACGACGCCGGGCAAGGCGTAAGGCGCCTCGATCAACGCCTCGATGGCGGGACGCGCGCGCGCCAGGCGACGCTCCAGCACATAGGCGAAGACGATCGACAGGCCGCACAGGATGAGCGCCGCGCAGCCCGCCATCAGGAACGAGTTGCGGAAGGCCCGGGTGGTGACGTCCTGCCTGACGAGGACCTCCCAGAACTTTTCGGGCGTGACCGTGGCAAGCGAGAGCGGCACGCCGAGAGCGGGCCGCAGCGCATCGCCCAGCAGCGAGAGGAAGGGGAGGCCGACCTTGAAGGCCAGCAGCGCCCAGAGCGTCGCCTCGACCGGCAGTCGCCAGGCTCCAAGCGGCGCGAACGGGGTCATGCGCTGGTCGATGTCGACCTTGCCCACGCCACGGCGCATCAGCAGCGCGCCGACGGCCGTGCCGATGCCCGCGATGATCGCGACGATCAGCGCCAGCGCCGCCATGTCCGACAGCACCGAAGGCCCGAAACTGGTGAGGCGGCGGTAGATCAGCGTCGGTAGCGTCAGGTAGTTGACCGGCATGCCCATGAGAGCCGGGATGCCGAAATTGCCGACGCCGGCGACGAAGGCCAGCAGGCCGGCGGCGACCAGATTGCCGCGCAGCAGCGGCAGCACGATGCGGCGGATCGTCTGCCAGGGGGTGGCGCCGTCGCATTGGGCGGCCTCGATCACGCCGCGCGGCAGGAAGCGCAGGCCGGACCAGATGGTGATCGCGACCAGCGGTGCATGATGCAGCGCCATGACGAGGATGACGCCTTCGCGGCTGAGCAGCGGGTTGGGCGTGCCGGGCGGCAAGGCGAGCCCCAGCGCCGCCAGCACCGGCGAGGCCGGCCCCGCGAGGCTGAGGAAGGCGAGCGCGATGACCTGCGGCGCGACCATCAGCGAGAAGACGAAGAGGAAGGCGAGGGCCCGCTTCGACCGCACATCGGTGACGGCGAGAGCCAGGGCGAAGGAGCCGCCGAGCGCCAGCGCCCCAAGGGACGAGAGCCCGGCCGTCTCCAGCGTGCGCCAGGCGGCGAGGCCCGCCGCGCGGCTGGCGATCTGCTCGCGGATCGCTTCAAACGACAGCGACCCGGCGGGCGCCAGCGCCGTCAGGAGAAGCCGGCCGAGCGGCAGGATGCTGAACAGGGCAATGGCGAGGACCAGCAGCAGCAGGATGGGCCACCCGTCGCCGCGCTCGCGCCAGGACCCGGCAGCCGGCGCGCTGTCGGGCCGGACGGCCGCATCCAGAGCCAGCGTCATGCCGCCCCGCCCACGAGCGGCCCCCCTCGCCTCACTGGCCGAAGATGTCGGCGAAGCGCTTGCGGCTCGCCGCCTCGCCGGCCAGCGCGGCCGCCGGATCGAAGGCCATCAGCTTGAGGCTTTCGCGCGGCGGGAAGCCCTCGGGCGGCGCCACGGCGGGGTGCGCGGGCAGATAGCCCTGCCTGCGAGCCAGTTCCTGCCCCTCGCGCGAGAGGACGAAATCGACGAAAGCCCTTGCGGCCTCGGGGTTCTTCGACGTGCTCAGGATCGCGACCGGCTCGGTGACGGCCGAGAGGCCCTCGGCAGGCACAACGAACTCCACGGGGGCGCCCTTGGCCTTCTCGCGGATGGGCATGAAGTCGACGATCATGCCGTACATCTTCTCGCCTGTCGCGACCTGCCGCAGGATGTCGCCATTGCCGCCCGCCGCCAGGGCGCCGTTCTTCTGGAGCTGTTCGTAGAAGCCCCAGCCCGCGCCGAGGTTCCGCGCCAGCGTCACCGTGTGGATCAGGGCCGCGCCGGAGGCGAGGGGCGAGGGCATGGCGAGCTGGCCCTTCGCTTCAGGGCGCGCGAGGTCCATCCAAGAGGCCGGCTTCATGGCGGCGCGGACATTGTAGACGATGCCGGTGGTGATGAGCTTGGTGGAGAACCAGGTGCGGTCCTTGTCGTGGAGTTCCGCCGGGTAGGCGGAGACGTCGGCGGCGGGATGGGGGAGCAGGCGATTGTCGCGCTTGAGCCCTTCCATGGTGACCGAGTCGGCGATCAGCAGCAGGTCGGGCTGCGGCTGGCCGGCGGCGAACTCGGCCTGCAGCTTGGCGATGATGCGCGGCGTGCCGTCGCGCACGAACGACACCTCGACCTTGGGATGCCTGGCCTTGAAGGCGTCGATGGTCTGCTGCGCGTCGGTGTTGGGCTGGCTGGTGTAGAGGAGGAGCCTGCCTTCCTGCGCCTCGGCCGCGCCGGCGGCCATGGCCATTGCCGCGCACAGGGCAAGCGCCCAATGTCGGCCGCTCGTCGGCTTTCCGGTCGTCTTGATCATGATGCTGGTCTCCCGCCACTGTCATAAACCGGCTCCCTCGCTAGGCAAAGCCCGTGACATTCCGATGAAAGAGCAGGACTGCGCGGACCTGCGGGACAGGCCGCGGCGTTGGCGAACCGCAGGAGGCGCGACAGGATCCCGATGACAAATGCCCCTGCTCCATCCTATGTGCAAAGGCGCATGCCGTCCGATGGCCATATCGGCCGGCTGCGCCCGCGCCGAGAACCAGGACCCGACATGACCTCGAAGCTCGCCCAACTCGCCGCCATGACCACGATCGTCGCCGACACCGGCGACATCGAGGCCGTCCGCCGCCTCAAGCCCGTGGACTGCACCACCAACCCTACGCTGATCCTCAAGGCGGCCGAGATGCCCGCCTATGCCGGGCTGCTGGACGAGGCGGTGCAATGGGGCCGCAAGGCCGGCGGCACGCAGCAGGCGCGCGTCGGCGCGGTGTGCGACCGGCTGTCGGTGACCTTCGGCGCCGAGCTCTCCAAGCTGGTGCCCGGCCGGGTCTCGACCGAGGTCGACGCGGACCTCTCCTTCGACACAGAGGCCAGCATCGCCAAGGGCCGCGCACTGATCGCCGACTACGAGGCGCGGGGCGTCGACCGCTCGCGCGTGCTGATCAAGGTCGCGGCGACATGGGAAGGCATCCAGGCGGCGCG
>JAIXZF010000427.1 GCA_027489835.1 Hyphomicrobiales bacterium | reverse complement strand
TCGGTGCGGATGCCGACGATGCCGCCATTGGCGGTGCGCCGCTCCGTGACCAGCAGCCAGCGGCCATCGGGCAGCAGGCGCTCGATGACGCCGGCGCCGGCCTGGTGCCACTCGCGCATTCGCGTCACGAAGCCTTCAATGTCGTCGCCAGCCTGCGGATACTGCCCGGCTTCGGCGCCCTTGCGCATGATCTCGGTGAAGGTCGTGCCAATCTTGAGGTAAGGCGCGCTCTCCGAATAGAGCTCCAGATACTTGCGGTTGAACTTCATCAGCCGGTCGTCGGCGTCCCACATCACGAAACCGTCGGCCATGGCCTCGATGGCGTCCTCGAGCATGGACTGGGCGAGCAGGCGCTCGCGTTCGAGCTCATCGTGCCGCCTGAGCGCCACCAGCAGCACCGCCGTGATGCAGAGGACCATGAACAGCACGAAGGCCGCCACGCCCAGAAGCCGTGTGCGCTCCTTGAACCAGGTGGCCAGGGCCGCCTCCCGCGTGAGGCTGAGCGCGACGATGATGTCAGGATAGAGCGTGCGCCGCGTGACGGCCAGCGCCGCGAGCTCGCCGCCATCGCCCAGCTTGCGCACGACCGCGCCAGTCGCGCCGTCGGAGAACAGCCCCTGCAGGCCGCCCGACGCGTTGATGACCGCCTCGCGGTGGGGCATCGTCGCCATGACGACGCCCGTCGGCTTGACGAGCCTCACCTTCAGCCCCGGCATGTCCGCAACCGTGGAGAAGGGCGTCGTCAGCATGGCGAGCGGCACATCGGCCACGGCGGCGAACTCGCCCCTGCCGGGCACCTGGATCTTGCGGGCGACGAAAATGCCCCATTCGCCCGTCATCGGGCTGACAATGGGGCCGAGGAGGCGGCCGCTGCCGGGCCTGAGCGCCTCGAAGGCGGCGGCGTCGAGCGGTCCGCCATGCGACGACGCATAAGGCCTCGCCGTCGCCCAGATTCTGCCGTCAGGCTGGACCAGCATGATGTTGCGGAAGGCAAAGGCCTGGAAGTTCAGGCCCTGAAGCAACTGCTGGGCTTCCGGCGCCTCGAGGGCACCCCTGCCGGCGATGCTGCCGAACAGCGTCGGGATGCTGGCCAGCGCGCTGTCGATCTGGAGCAGCTGCCGGTTGACGATCGACTCGATGGCGCGGGCGGAGGCCGAGAGCGTCGCGGAACTCGCGCTTACCGCCTGCTCGTGGCGGTTGTGCATGACGAGCATGGCTCCGCCCACCACGAGGCCGAGGATCAGCACCGTGCCGGCGAGGATGGCACGCTTGAGGCCAAGATAGGTCATGCCCGGCACCCGGCGCGAGGAGGTTGAATGGGGTGGCTGGACGGCACGAACGCGTCGGCGGAGCAGCGGACGGCGCTCATTTCACGGGTCCGATGGACAGTGCCGGCTGGACCAGCATGGGCATCCCCGCTGCATCCACCATAAGGCCGTTGACGCGGCCGAGCGTATCGTTCCAGGCCGAGACGCAGCCCTTATGGCAGCGTTCGAGCCAGCGCGGCAGGATCGCTTGGGTGAGCAACTCGCGACGCCTGACCTCGTCCTCCGCCGAGGCCTTGACCATGGTCATGCGGCCCTTGGCCGCGCCCACGCAGTCCGCCTTGCCGGTGGCGCAGAGATAGCCGCGCTCGGTGTCCCGGTGGACGGCGTCCCAGATGCGCGCTTCGAGATCGCCGACGCCGGCGGACACAATGGCGCGCACATCGGGCTCCAGGCCGCGCCAGGCGTCCGCGTTGGCGCCGAAGATGCCGATGCCCCAGCCGACCGCCATGCTGTGGATGTGGGTCGTGACGTCGGAGAGGCCGACCTGCACGCCGCTGAGCGTGCCGGTGATGGCGCAATCCACGACGCCTTGCCTCGTCGCGTCGGCCACGCTGGAGAAGGGGATGACGACGGGCGTGCCGCCTAGCGCCGAGACCAGTTCGGACTGGGATCGGGACGATGTGCGTACCTTGCGGCCCGCGATGTCGCCGAGGCCGACGAAAGGCTTGGCGCAGAACAGGACCTGCGCCGGATAGGTGTAGATGCCCAGAAGCTCGACCCCGTAGCGGTCCCGCAGCAGGGCGGAGAGGGTCGGGCGGTAGGCTTCGACGTTCCGCCTGAGCGTGTCGAGGTCGGGATTGAGCGCCGGCAGATCCAGCGCGCCAAGCTCGGGCTCGTCCGCGTCGACCATCGACAGGTTGGCGTTGCCGAAGGGCACGACGCCGAGGCGCATGAGCTGGAGCATGTCCTGCCCGCGAAGCCCGCTCTGGTCGAAGGGGCTGATCGAGGCCGTGACGCGGCCCGCCGAACGCTGCCTGATCTCGTCGCGCCAGAACGGCTCCTCGAATTCCTTGTACTGCGTCACGCCGGCGAGGCCGCCCACGATCTGCAGATGAACGTTGCCCTGGGCGGCGGCCGGGACGAGGGAGGCCGTCAGCCAGAAGCCCGCCGACAAGGCAGGCGCGGCCAGCGAAGCAAGGCACGATCGAGAAAAAACCCGAAACAAGGACATGAAACGCAAGTTCCGAATGACGCAAACATCAGGCGGCGATCACACAGGACTATCGCCCTTCCCTTAATTTTTTGCCGTTCCTGCAGCAGCTTGTGCCGCACGCCCGCACGGAGCCATCTGCCGGAAGGTAAGCGTCGGCCCTCGAAGCAACCGGCCGCGCGCGGAGGCTGGAACATCGCGGAGGCGGGCACGTTTGCTCTCGCGGGGCAAGACATGACCGCGAAGGATCGCCATGCCGCCGAAGCCGACACGCCCCATGCCCTCCGAGATCGAGCTCCATCCGCTCACCATCACCATCAACGGCGAGGCGCGCAGCCTGCGGGTGGCGCCGTGGACGTCCCTGCTCGACCTGCTCCGTCACGACCTCCAGATGACCGGCACCAAGAAGGGCTGCGATCATGGCCAATGCGGCGCCTGCACCGTCATCATCGACGGCGAGCGCATCAACGCCTGCCTGAAGCTCGCCGTCACGCTGGACGGGGCCTCCCTCACCACGGTCGAGGGGCTGGCGACGGACGGGCGGCTTCATCCGCTGCAAAGCGCCTTCATCGAGCATGATGCGTTCCAGTGCGGCTACTGCACGCCGGGTCAGCTCTGCTCGGGCGTCGCGCTTCTCGACGAGGGCCGCGCCGGCAGCCGCGAGGAGATCCGCGAGATGATGAGCGGCAACATCTGCCGCTGCGGCGCCTATCCCAACATCGTGGATGCGATCGAGGATGTGATGCGCCAGCGCAGCGCCCTGAAGGAGGCCGCGGAATGAACCGCTTCGGCTACCAGCGCGCCGGCAGCCTCGGCGAGGCGCTCGACCTTCTGGGCTCCTCGCCCGATGCGCGCATCCTCGCAGGCGGCACCAACCTCATCGACCTGATGAAATACAATGTCGAGGCGCCGGGCCTGCTGATCGACATCAACCGGGTCGCCGGGCTAGACGGCGTCTCGGCGGGGCCGGACGGATCGCTGCGGATCGGCGCGCTGGTCAGCAATGCGGCGCTGGCCCGCGATCCCGTGGTGGAGCGGGATTTCCCGCTGCTGTCGAGCGCGATCCTGGCCGGGGCGACGCCGCAGCTTCGCAACGCGGCGACGACCGGCGGCAACCTCAACCAGCGGACCCGCTGCTATTACTTCTACGAGCCGACCACGCCCTGCAACAAGCGCCAGCCCGGCTCGGGCTGCCCCGCCATCCATGGCGTCAACCGCATGCACGCCATCCTGGGCGGCAACGAGCGGTGCATCGCGAC
>JAIXZF010000430.1 GCA_027489835.1 Hyphomicrobiales bacterium | reverse complement strand
TGCCTGTTCGACCATGTCACCACCGACATGAAGATCTACAAGGAAGAGATCTTCGGCCCCGTGCTGTCGGTCGTCCGCGCGCCGGATTATGCCGCCGCCCTGAAGATGACCAACGACCATGAATACGGCAACGGCACCGCGATCTTCACCCGGGATGGCGACGCCGCGCGCGATTTCGCCTCCAAGGTGCAGGTCGGCATGGTGGGCGTGAACGTGCCCATCCCTGTGCCGCTGGCCTATCACACCTTCGGCGGCTGGAAGCGCTCGGCTTTCGGCGATCTCAACCAGCACGGCCCGGATGCTTTCCGCTTCTACACCAAGACAAAGACCGTCACCGCCCGCTGGCCCAGCGGCGTCAAGGACGGGGCGAGCTTCGTCATCCCGACCATGAACTGAGGCCGTTCGGGGCCGGCTTCCGGCTTTCCCGGCGAAGATTTGGCGGCGGCTTGATCTCGATCAAGCCGCCGCTCGCATCTGGAGCCGCCGCTCCCTATCTTTCCGACATGACGGCGACAGCACTTCTCGAAGGCAGGCCTGAGGCCGTGGCGCGCGCCGAGCCCGGCGCTGCTGAGCCGCGTCTGCTGCGTTTCGCGGTGCGCGGCATGACCTGCGCCTCCTGCGTCGCCCATGTTGAGCGCGCCATCGCCGGCATGCCTGGCGTCTCCAATCCTGCCGTCAACCTGCCGCTGGAGCGCGCCGAAGCGCTGGCTTCCCCCGCGCTCGCGCCCCGCATCGTCGCTGCCATCGAGGCGGAGGGCTACGAGGCGCGGCTGGTCGATGATGGCGCTTCGATCGGCGCCGAGCAGGCGCGCCGTGCCGCAGAGCAAGCCTCCGACGAGGCTCGGCTGCGCCGCGATGCCTGGACGGCGGCGCTGCTCAGCCTGCCCGTCATCATCCTCGAGATGGGCGCACATCTGCTGCCCTCCTTCCATCATTGGCAGCACGAGACGCTGGGCCCGGACCTGCCGCGCTGGCTGTCCTTCGCGCTGACGGCGGTGGTGCTCGCCGGTCCCGGCCGGCGCTTCTTCCGCATCGGCGTGCCGGCGCTGCTGCGCGGCAGGCCGGAGATGAACGCCCTCGTCGCGCTCGGCTCGGGCGCGGCCTTCCTCTATTCCGCCGTGGCGACGCTGGCGCCGGGCTGGTTCCCGGAAGGCGGCGCCGAAGTCTATTTCGAGAGCGCGGCCACCATCGTCACGCTCATCCTCGCCGGGCGCCTGATCGAGACCCGCAGCCGCGGCCGCACCGGCGCCGCCATCCGCGAGCTCATGGCGCTCCAGCCCGACATCGCCATCCGCCTGCGCGACGGCGAGGCGGTCGCGACGCCGGTCTCCGAGATCATGGTGGGCGATCTTTTGCTGGTGAAGCCGGGAGCGGGCCTGCCCACCGATGGCGAGGTCGTGGACGGTGCGTCCCATGTCGACGAGGCGATGCTGACAGGCGAGCCCATTCCCGTTCACAAGACGGTCGGCGCTCTGGTGCATGGCGGCTCGGTCAACGGCGCCGGCGCGCTGACCATCCGTGCCACGAAGGTCGGCGGCGAGACGCTGCTGGCCGGCATCATCCGCCTTGTCGAGCAGGCGCAGGGCGCCAAGCTGCCGATCCAGGCGCGCATCGACAGCATCACCGCCGTGTTCGTTCCCGTCGTGCTTGCCATCGCCGCGATCACCTTCCTCGCCTGGCTGACATTCGGCCCCGCGCCGAGCCTGCCCTTAGCCCTCGTCGCGGCCGTGAGCGTGCTCATCATCGCCTGCCCCTGCGCCATGGGCCTCGCGACGCCGATCTCGGTCGCCGTGGCCACCGGCCGCGCGGCCCAGCTTGGCGCCCTGTTCCGCAAGGGCGACGCGCTGGAGCGGCTCGGCAAGGCCCGCCTCGTCGCGTTCGACAAGACCGGCACGCTGACGCTGGGACGGCCCGCGCTCTCCGCCGTCGAGCCCGTGGGCGATTTCACGGCCGATCAGCTGCTGGCCATGGCAGCCGCCGTCGAGCGCAGCTCCGAACACCCCATCGCTCGCGCTATCCTCAAGGCAGCCCAGGAGCGGGGCCTCGCCGTGCCCGAGGCGGCCGGCTTCGAGGCCCTGTCGGGCGTCGGCGCCGCAGCTCTCGTCGAGGGCAAGCGCGTCGCCATCGGCGGCGAGCGCATGATGGCGCTGGAAAAAGTGTCCGTGGAGGCGTTGACGCCCCGCATCGAGGCCCATGCCGATCGCGGCGAAACGCCCTTCTTCATGGCGGTGGAGGGGCGCCTCGCAGGCTTCGTCACCGTGGCCGATCCGGTCAAGCCCGGCATGGCCGAGCTGATCGCCAGCCTCAGAGGGCTTGGGCTCGTCCCGGCGATGATCAGCGGCGATCATGAACGCACCGCCCGCGCCGTGGCGGGCCGGCTGGGCATCGCGGAAGTGTCCGCCAATGTGCTGCCCGCCGGCAAGGTCGATGTGCTGGAGCGGCTGCGCGCCGCCCATGGTCCCGTCATCTTCGTGGGCGACGGGCTGAACGACGCGCCTGCGCTGGCCGCCGCCGATATCGGCGTCGCGGTGGGCGACGGCACGACCGTCGCCATTGAGAGCGCCGACGTGGTGCTGGTTTCGGGCGATCTTGGCGCGCTGGTCCAGGCGGTGGGCCTGTCGCGGGCGGCCTTGCGCAACATGACCGAGAACCTGATCTGGGCTTTCGGCTACAATGTCGCGCTCATCCCCGTCGCCGCGGGCTTGTTCCAGCCGGCGCTCGGCTGGATGCTCTCGCCCATGCTGGCGGCGGGCGCCATGGCGCTGTCCAGCGTCTTCGTCGTGTTCAACGCGCTGCGCCTCGGCCGTTTCGGACGGCCCGCGCAGCCAGCCTGATCGAGGCCTTCAAGGAGAAACCCATGTCCATGATCCTTCACGTCGACAACATCCATTGCGGCGCCTGCGCGAAGCGCGTCGACGCCGCGATCCGCAAGGCCGCGCCCGAGGCGAAGGCCGATGTGAACATCGAGAGCGGCAAGGTCACGGTGGAGGGCGCGGGCGATGCGGCCTCGATCCTCGCGAGCCTCGAGAAAGCCGGCTATCCCGCGCGGCTTGCGCAGTAGGCGCATCCCGAAATCGCGCTTCACGCGGCGTCTGTCCGGCGGCACAGTGTCGGCATGAAACTCTTCTTCTCGCCCGACCAGCTCCGCCATCGCCCGCAGCAGTATTTCCGCTTCGGCAAGGTCGGCGTGCCGGTCGAGAATCCGGAGCGCATGGAGACGCTGGCCGAGGCGCTCGGCGCGCTGGGGCTCGACCGCCGCCCGCCGGAGGATCATGGGCTCGACCCGATCCTGGCCGTGCACGACGCGGATTATGTTCGCTTCCTCGAGACGATCTGGGGCCTGTGGCAAACCTTGCCCGATGCCGGCCCCGAAATCCTGCCGAACATCCACCCCTATCGCGGCGCGGGCCACGACCTCATCCGCCGCGACCGGCCGCGCAACACCGGCCCCATTGGCCTGACGGGCTATCATGTCGGCGACATGTCCTGCGCCATGGGCGAGGGCACCTGGGCTGCCGCCTATGCCTCAGCGCAAAGCGCCATCTCGGGCGCCCGCGCCATCCTCGCCGGCGAGCGCAATGCCTTCGCCCTGTGCCGCCCGCCGGGTCATCACTGCTACCGCGACCGGGCCAACGGCTTCTGCTTCCTCAACAACGCGGCCATCGCGGCGGAGCTTCTGCGCACGCGCTTCGACCGCGTCGCCATCCTCGATTTCGACACGCACCATGGCGATGGCACGCAGGCGATCTTCTATGCGCGCGGCGACGTGATGGTCGCCTCCTGCCATACCGATCCCACCGACTATTACCCCTTCTTCGCCGGCTTCGCGGACGAGCGCGGGGCGGGCGAGGGCGAAGGCGCCAACCTCAACCTGCCGCTGGCGCAGGGCGCCGACGACAGCGCCTATCTCGATGCAGTGAAGGGGCTCACCCGGGCGGTGTCCGACTTCGGGGCCGAGGCGCTGGTGATCTCGGCGGGCTGGGATGCGCATCGCAGCGATCCGCTCTCGCGGCTTGCCGTCTCCAGCGATGCCTTCCCCCGCATCGGTGAGCTCCTGGCGCGCCTTGGGCTGCCCTCGCTCATCGTCCAGGAGGGCGGCTATTCGCTTGCGGCCATCGCCGAGGCGGCGCCCTCCTTCACCACGGCCTTTCTCGGCGCGCATCGCTGAGGAGCCGGGCTGACTTCGCGCGCGTGGCAGGCTAGATGGCGGCAGCCTCGCCGCGACCAGGAGACCTGACGCCATGACCCAGCTGCTCGACGGCAAGGCTCTCGCCGCCACGCTGCGATCCGAGATCGCAGGACAGGCGGCCGCCTTCGCCGCCGCCCATGGCCGCCCGCCCGGCCTCGCCGTCGTGCTCGTCGGCGACGATCCGGCGAGCCAGGTCTATGTCGGCTCCAAGGTGAAGCAGACCGCCGAGGTGGGGATGCGCTCGGTCGAGCATCGCCTGCCGGCTTCGACCGGGCAGGCCGAGCTGCTGGCCCTGGTCGACGCGCTCAACGCGGACGACGCCATCGACGGCATCCTCGTGCAGCTGCCCCTGCCGCCGCAGATCGACGCGGGGCTCGTGCTCAACCGCATCGACCCGGCCAAGGACGTGGACGGCTTCCATCCCGTTAATGCCGGCCGCCTCGCCGTGGGCGAGCCCGGCCTCGTGCCCTGCACCCCGCTCGGTTCGGTGGCGCTGGCGAAGCTGGCACGCGCCGACCTCTCGGGCCTCCATGCCGTGGTCATCGGCCGCTCCAACATCGTGGGCAAGCCGGTGGCGCAGCTGCTTCTGCAGGAAAACTGCACGGTCACCATCGCCCATTCGCGCACGCGGAATCTGCCCGCCTTGTGCCGGCAGGCCGACCTCATCGTCGCCGCCATCGGCCGGCCGGGCTTCGTGACGGCCGATTTCGTCAAGCCCGGCACCATCGTCATCGACGTCGGCATCAACCGCGTCCCGGGCGAGGGCGGCAAGGGCAGGCTGGTCGGCGACGTGGATTTCGAGGCCGTCGCGCCGCTCGCCTCGGCCATCACGCCCGTGCCCGGAGGCGTGGGCCCGATGACCATCGCCTTCCTGTTGTCCAACACGCTGCGGGCCGCCCGCCTGAGGCTCGGCGGCCTCTGACGCTTTCGCGCGCCGAGGGAACAACAGGGCGAATCGCCTGTTGAAAAACCAGCGTTCCCGGTTCGGACTCTTGTCGGCGAGTCACGGCATCTTGTATGTCTTCTCCCGTCGGCTACGACATCTCGTACGACGCTTCTCTTCAGGATCGGCCTTCAACGCCGACGCCGCCTCGACCATATGGCCGGCGTGCCCTGAGGGATTCCGTCGACGGGAGCGCGGCCGGTCCGGAGAGGTCCGGGCAGATGCGGCGGAAGGATGTAGACCACGATGTCGGACTTGGCGACCTGGACTGACGAACGTGTCGAGCTTCTCAAGAAGCTCTGGAATGACGGCCTGAGCGCAAGCCAGATCGCGGGCGAACTCGGCGGCGTGACCCGCAACGCGGTGATCGGCAAGGTCCACAGGCTCGGCCTGTCCGGCCGCGCCAAGGCGCCGGCCTCGGCCAGCGCCGCCGCCCGCCAGCGCAAGCCCGCCCCGCCGCGGCCCAACGCTCCCTTCGCCCCGGCTCCCGCCGTGCGCGGCAACACGGCCCTCGCGCCGCAGGCCCGCATCCAGACCGAGCCGCGCCCCGAGCACAAGCCCGAGCCGCTCGATCCCAACGTCGTCGTGCCGTTCTCGGAGCGCGTCACCATCATGGAGCTGCGCGAGAACATGTGCCGCTGGCCGATGGGCGATCCGACGCATCCGGATTTCCGCTTCTGCGGCCTCAAGACCGATACCGGCGTGCCCTATTGCGGCTACCATTCCCGCATCGCCTACCAGCCTGCCGGCGATCGCCGCCGTGAGGCGGACCGCCGCGCGCAGCGCGCCTCCTGAACGACGGCAGGGCCAGTCGCGGGGCCCGCCCCGCGGCTCCGCCCGCGAAGCAGCCGCGTTTCAGCCGCGGGCGAAGTTTTCGTCGAGCGAGTAGCCGGCGCCGCGCACCGTCCTGATCGGGTCGCGACCGTCGCCGCCGCCGAGCGCCTTTCGCAGGCGGCCGACATGCACGTCCACCGTGCGCTCGTCGATCTCGGCGTCGCGGCCCCAGACGGCGTCGAGCAGCTGTCCGCGGGTATAGACCCGGCCCGGCCGCTCCATGAAGAACTCCAGGAGCCGGAACTCGGTGGGGCCGAGATGCAGCTCGCCGCCAGAGCGCCAGACCCTGCGCGTGGTCCGGTCGAGCCGGATGTCGCCGGCTCCGAGCTCGTCCGCGATGCGCTCGGGATTCACGCGCCTCAGCAGAGCCCGCACCCGCGCCAAGAGCTCGGGCACCGAGAACGGCTTCACGACGTAATCGTCCGCCCCGGTCGCGAGGCCCCTGACGCGCTCGGTCTCCTCGCCGCGCGCCGTCAGCATGATGACGGGCAGGGCCTCGGTCTCGCGCCGCTGCCGCAGCCGACGGCAGAGCTCGATGCCCGACAGCCCGGGCAGCATCCAGTCCAGCAGCAGCAGGTCCGGCGCCTCCTCGCGGAGCTTCAGCTCGGCCTCGTCGCCACGCGCGCAGACGTCGACCCTGTAGCCTTCCGCCTCGAAATTGTAGCGCAGCAGGAGGCTCAGCGGCTCCTCGTCCTCGACGATCATGATGCGCGGAGACATCGTCCCACCCTCAGGCCGCCGTGTCGGAGGGCGACTCGCCCTTCGGCCGGTCGGTGGGCAGGTTCCGCCCGGTCACGAGGTAATGCACCGTCTCGGCGATGTTGGTGGTGTGGTCGCCCAGCCGCTCGATGTTCTTCGCGCAGAACAGCAGGTGGGTGCAGAAGGTGATGTTGCGCGGGTCCTCCATCATGTAGGTCAGGAGCTCGCGGAACAGCGAGTTCTCCAGCGCATCGATCTGCCCGTCGCGGCCCCACACGTCGGTGGCGCTCTTGTCGTCGGACTGGGCGTAGGCGTCGAGGACGTCCTTGAGCTGGGCCTGGGCGAGGCGGCTGAGCGCCTCGACCCCGTTCAT
>JAIXZF010000055.1 GCA_027489835.1 Hyphomicrobiales bacterium | reverse complement strand
CTCAATTTTGGACAGGCGGCGATCTTCTCCATCGCGCTGACCATCGCGATGTGGATGTGCGTCGACGGCATCCGCTCGGGCAAGAACACCATCGGCGATTTCGTGCTGATCAACGCGCTGCTGATCCAGCTCTACACGCCGCTGAACTTCATGGGCACCGTCTACCGCGAGATTAAGCAGGCGACGCTGAACATCGAGGAGATGTTCGCGCTGCTGGGCCGCGATCCGGAGATCATCGACAAGCCAGGCGCGCCTGCGCTCAAGGTGACGGCCGGCGAGGTGCGCTTTGAGGATGTACATTTCGCCTACATCCCCGAGCGCCAGATCCTCAAGGGCATCAGCTTCACGGTGCCGCCCGGCAAGACCGTCGCCATCGTCGGCCCATCGGGCGCGGGCAAGTCCACCATCTCGCGGCTGCTGTTCCGCTTCTACGAGCCCAGCCGCGGGCGGGTGCTGATCGACGGACAGGAGATCGCGGGCGTCACCCAGGCGTCACTCCGGTCGGCTATCGGCATGGTCCCCCAGGATACCGTGCTGTTCAACGACACCATCGGCTACAACATCGCCTATGGCCGCGACGGCGCGACGTTCGAGGATGTGGAGAATGCAGCCGCCATGGCCCAGATCGACCGCTTCATCGCCTCCCTGCCCGATGGCTACGACACCCAGGTCGGGGAGCGCGGGCTCAAGCTCTCCGGCGGCGAGAAGCAGCGCGTGGCCATCGCGCGCACGCTTCTGAAGGCTCCGCCCGTGCTGGTGCTCGACGAGGCGACCAGCGCGCTCGACACCTTCACCGAGCGAGAGATCCAGGATGCGCTCGACAAGGTCTCGCGCGGCCGCACCACCCTGGTCATCGCGCACCGGCTCTCGACGGTCGTGAACGCCGACGAGATCATCGTGCTCGACAAGGGCGTGATCGCCGAGCGCGGCAACCACGAGCAACTGCTGGCCCAGGAAGGCATCTACTCACGCTTGTGGAACCGCCAACGCGAGGTCGCCTTCGCCGAGGAAACGCTGAAGCGCGCGGCGGAAGCCGAGGAGCCGAGCGTCAGGATCAAGCTGGGGACATGAGCCTCGCCGCCGCCGCTCCGGTCCGCTCCTTCCCGATCTTCGTGGCGGGAATGGCGCTGGCCCAGATCATCGGCTGGGGCACGACCTTCTACCTGCCGTCGATCCTCGAGCGGCCGATCGGCGCCGAACTGGGCATAGGCCGGGAGATCGTCTTCGGCGGCATCACCGTGATGCTCCTCGTCAGCGCCTTGATCGGCCCCCGTGTCGGCCGCTGGATCGACGCAGACGGCGCGCGCCACCCGATGCTCATCGGCAAGCTTCTGCTCGGCGCCGGCCTCGCCCTCATCGGCCTCAGCACCGGTCCGGTGAGCTACCTCTTTGCCTGGGTGCTGATGGGAATCGGGGCTCCGCTGTCGCTCAGCATCGGTCCGCTCGCCTCGGTGACGCAGAGCTATCCCGAACGGGGCCGGCGCGGGCTCCGCGCGCTGATGCTGTTCGGCGGCATGTCCAACGGGCTGATCTGGCCGCTGACGGGCTGGCTCGACGCCGCTTTTGGCTGGCGCGCGGTCTGCTTCATCTATGCGGCGGCGCAGTTGCTGGTCTGCCTGCCGCTCGCCCATGCGCTGATCCGGCGCCAGCCCATCGAGGATGTGGCCGACGACGCGGCGCCCGTGCACGCGCCGGGCCATCTCCGCCCCGAGCAGCGCCGGCAGGGCTTCTGGCTGCTGATCGTGGGGGCGGGTTTCTCGGGGCTGGTGTCCTGGGGACTGCCGCTCTATTTCGTGGCGATGTTCCGCCAGGCCGGCATGGACACCGGCCTCGCCATCATCCTCGCCTCCGTCACCGCCTATTTCACCTTCGTGGCGCGCCTCACCGATTTTGCGCTGGCGGGCCGTGTGTCGGGCGTCCGAATCGTGGCCGGGGCCTCGCTGGTGTCGCCTCTGGTGTTCCTGATGATGCTCGTAGCCCTCGTGCTGCTGGCTCCCGGAAGCATGCAGATCCTGCTCATCGGCGCGGCGATGGCCCTCTACGGCATCTCGACGGGGCTGATCGCCACCTCGCGCGCCACGCTGCCGCTCGAACTCTTCGGCGGCGGAGGCTACGCCGCGATGCTGGGCCGGCTCTCTTTCTATCTGAACATGCTGTTCGCCGCCTCGCCCCTTCTCTTCGCGTTCGTCTATGACGGGCTTGGCAAGCAGGCGGCGCTCTGGCTGGGCCTGATCGGCTCGCTCATCGCCGCGCTCGCCTACTGGCGGCTGGATCGTCTCACCCGCGAGGTTTGACGCCCCCGCGTCGACAGCGACAAGGTCGGCATGCACTTCGCTCTGGCGCGCAAGGGCGTTCGCGCTTACATCAGCGCCATCGATCGACGCCACCCGAACGCAGCCGAAGCAACGGCCCGGCCGTTCCGCCCGCTCCCGAAGGCCCCGATGTCCATTCTCGATTCCGTCCGCAAGATCTTCGTGCCCATCCACAAGGAGGGCTATCCCTTCATCGCCATCGCGGCGGTGGCGTCGCTGGTGCTGGGCCATCTGTGGGAGCCGTTCGGCTGGGTCGGCCTCATCATTACGATCTGGATCTGCTATTTCTTCCGCGATCCGCCACGCGTCACGCCGCAGCGCGAGGGGCTGGTGATCTCCCCCGCCGATGGCCGGGTGAGCATGATCGTGCAGGCCGTCCCGCCGCCCGAGCTGGAGATGGCGCCCGAGCCGATGACCCGCATCTCGGTCTTCATGAACGTCTTCGATTGCCACGTGAACCGTTCCCCGGTCAGCGGCACGCTGAAGAAGATGGTCTACATCCCCGGCCTCTTCCTCAACGCCGAGCTCGACAAGGCCAGCGACGACAACGAGCGCAACGCGCTGCTGATCGAGACATCCTCTGGCTCCATCGCCGTGGTGCAGATCGCCGGCCTCGTGGCGCGCCGCATCGTGCCCTTCGTCAAGGAGGGCGCGGTCTTCGCCGCCGGCGAGCGCTTCGGCCTGATCCGCTTCGGCTCGCGCCTCGACGTCTATCTGCCGCAAGGCGTGAAGCCGCTGGTCAGCGAGGGCCAGACCGCCATCGCGGGCGAGACGGTGCTGGCGGACTTCCGCAACGTGGAGCCGGCCCGGTCCTTCCGCACGCAGTGAGGCATCGGTGCCGCCGTCGCCCGATTGGCTGCTGACGCCGCGCGCCCGCCTCGCCGCGGCCGTCGTGGCCGCGGCCGGCATCGCCGCGCTGCTCCTGCAGGCCGGCGTCACCTATGGCTTCGTCGCGGCGCAGGGCAGGGGCCCCGCTGCGGCGCTCTGGCTGCTGGCCGGCTTCTTCACGGTGCTCACCAATCTCGCCATCGCGGTGGCGATGGTCGGCATCGCGCGCGGCTTTTGGCCGTTCGGCCGCTGGCGCCCCGCCTCGGCGCTGGCCGCGCTCACGCTCTACATCGCCGTGGTCGGGCTGGTGTATCACGTGGCGCTCGCCCGCCTGTGGGCGCCAACAGGCATCGCCTGGCTGGCCGACCAGGGCCTGCACACGCTGGTGCCCATCCTCATGATCCTGTTCTGGGCGCTGTTCGCGCCGAAGCACGGCCTTGGACTGCGCGATGCGCTCGTCTGGCTCGCCTATCCGCTGGGCTATTGCGCCTATGCGCTGCTGCGCGGCGCGGCCACGGGCTGGTATCCCTATCCCTTCATCGATGCGGGTGCGCTCGGCCTCGGCCATGTGCTGGCCAATGCCGCGGCGCTGACGACGGGCTTTTTCGCGCTCGGGCTCGGCCTCGTGGGGCTGGCCCGGCTCGTGTCCCGGCCATCAACGCCGCGCTTGTGAGCGCGCCGGCTCTTGCTCTACGGTGCGCGCGCGCCGACACCGAGGTCTGAGCCTTGAGCGAACTCTTCCCCCCGTTCCAGCCCGACAAGGACGAGCCGCGCAAGCGCCGGTTCAAGCCGATCCCGTTCAGGCTGCTCGCGCCCAACCTGATCACGCTGATGGGCCTTGCCCTGGGCCTGACGGGCATGCGCCTGGCCGTCGAAGGGCGGCTCGAGCTCGGCGTCGTCTGCGTGCTGATCGCGGCGGCGCTGGACGGGGTGGACGGGCGCCTCGCGCGCTTCCTGAAGGGCACGTCGCGCTTCGGCGCGCAGCTCGACAGCCTCGCCGATTTCGTCAATTTCGGCGTCGTGCCGGCGGTGATCCTCTATCATTTCGTGCTGAAGGACCTGAAGAACTTCGGCTGGATCGTCTGCATCATCTTCGCCATCTCGATGTGCCTGAGGCTGGCGCGCTTCAACGTGATGATCGACGATCCCCACCGGCCTGACTGGCAGAAGAACTTCTTCACGGGCATGCCGGCGCCGGCGGGCGCGGTGACCTCGATGCTGCCGCTCTACCTGCATTTCCTCGGCGTGCCCGTCGGCCGCTATGGCGCGGT
>JAIXZF010000174.1 GCA_027489835.1 Hyphomicrobiales bacterium | reverse complement strand
TGCCGGGCGTCGAGGCGCTGGGGCGCTGAGCGGCCAGGCGGCGCGCATTATCCATTCGGGCGGGTCAGGATCAAAGCGGGCCCGAACGGGGTTTGGTCAGGACCCAAGCTGCGCTATATCGCAGCCATCCTCGTCCCTTGCCGCGGCGGCCTCAGCCACGGCGCTTGTCCGGAGACCGCCCCATGGCCCGCATCACCCTTCGCCAGCTGCTCGACCACGCCGCCGAGCATGACTATGGCGTGCCCGCCTTCAACATCAACAACATGGAGCAGGCGCTGGCCATCATGGCGGCCTGCAACGAGGTCGACGCGCCGGTCATCATCCAGGCCAGCCGCGGCGCGCGCTCCTATGCCAACGACATCATGCTCAAGCACATGATGGACGCCGTGACCGAGATCTATCCGCACATCCCGGTCTGCGTGCATCTCGACCATGGCAACGAGCCCGCCACCTGCATGACGGCGATCCAGGCCGGCTTCACCTCGGTGATGATGGACGGCTCGCTGAAGGCCGACGGCTCGACCCCCGCCGACTGGGACTACAACGTCGCCGTCACCCGCAAGGTGGTCGAGATGGCGCATCTGGGCGGCATTTCGGTGGAGGGCGAGCTCGGCGTGCTCGGCAGCCTCGAGAGCGGCGAGGGCGAGAAGGAGGACGGCCATGGCGCCGAGGGCAAGCTCAGCCACGACCAGCTCCTGACCAACCCCGACGAGGCGGTGAAGTTCGTGGCCGAGACGCGCGTCGACGCCCTCGCCATCGCCATGGGCACCAGCCACGGCGCCTACAAGTTCTCGCGCAAGCCGGACGGCAAGGTGCTGGCAATGAACGTGATCGAGGAAATCCACGCCAAGCTGCCGAACATCCACCTCGTCATGCATGGCTCCTCGTCCGTGCCGCAGGAGCTGCAGGACGTCATCAACGCCTACGGCGGCAAGATGAAGCCGACCTGGGGCGTGCCGGTCGAGGAGATCCAGCGCGGCATCAAGCATGGCGTGCGCAAGATCAACATCGACACCGACAACCGGATGGCCATCACCGGCGCGATCCGCAAGGTCTTCGCCGAGAACCCCTCGGAGTTCGATCCGCGCAAGTACCTCAAGCCCGCCATGGAGGCGATGACGAAGCTCTGCCGGCAGCGCCTCGAGGAGTTCAACACCGCCGGGCAGGCCTCGAAGTTCAAGAAGGTGCACACGCTGGCCGAGATGGCGAAGCGGTACGCCAAGGGCGAGCTCGACCCGGTCATCGGCGCGAAGAAGGCGGCCTGAGCCGCGCCATGGCCATGAGCGCCGACGATTTCCGGCGCCTCGCGCTCGGCTTCAGGGAAACCGTAGCCGAGCCGCATTTCGACCGGACGGCGTTCCGCGTCGTCCGCACCTATGCGACGCTGGCGCCGGACGGGCTGACGGCCAACATCCGGTTCACCCCCGAGCAGCAGGCCTTCAAGTGCATGCTGGCTCCCGACGCCTTCTCGCCCGTGGCGGGAGGCTGGGGCAAGCAGGGCTGGACCACGGCCCGGCTCGACAGGCTCACCGAGCCCGAACTCACCGACGCGCTGCTGATCGCCTGGCAGCGCGGGCGGCTGAAGAAGCTGCCGAAAGGCGAATGAACGAGGCGGCCCGCATCCGGGGCCGGCTTGACCGGGCCTGCCGGACCTGAAAAGGCGGAGCGGCCCGCATCGGCCGGCAGGGCCGGGCTTGCGTGGAACGCCGTCCGGGGGGTGCCGTCCTGTCCCAGCTCTTTTCCGCCCTCGTCGCTGCCTTCGTGGGCTTCGCGGCCTCCGTGGCCGTCATCCTGGCCGCGGCGCAGGCTCTTGGGGCCACCCCAGACCAGACCGTGTCGTGGATCGCGGGGCTGTGCGTCGCCAAGGGCGTCGCATCGCTCGTCCTCAGCTGGCGCTACCGCATGCCGGTGATCTGCGCCTGGTCGACGCCGGGCGCCGCGCTCATCGCCGCCTCCGCGGGCGTGGGCATGCCGGCGGCCGTGGGCGCCTTTCTCCTGGCCGCCGCGCTGATGATCCTCACCGCGCTGGTTAAGCCGCTCGGGCAGCTCGTGGCCCGCATCCCCATGCCGATTGCCTCCGCGATGCTCGCCGGCGTCATCTTCCGCTTCGTCGTGGCGGTGTTCGACGAGATGCGCGTCGAGCCGCTGCTGGTCGGGCTCATCGTGCTGGTCTTCCTCGTCGTGCGCGGCTTCAATCCCTTCGGCGCGGTGATCGCGGCGCTGGTGGGCGGCATCGCGCTGGCCTTCGCGCTGGGGCAGGCGGCCTGGCCGGCCCTGCCCTCCTTCGTGCCGTCGATGACGTACATCCAGCCGGCCTTCGACCCCGCCGCGATGATCGGTATCGGCGTTCCGCTCTACCTCGTCACCATGGCGGCGCAGAACCTGCCGGGCTTCGCCGTGCTCAGGCAGGCGGGCTATGAGCCGCCCACCTCCGCAGCGCTCGCCGTCACGGGCCTCGCCTCGCTGCTTACGGCCCCGTTCGGCGCGCACATGGTCAACATGGCCGCCATCTCGGCCTCCATCTGCACCGGCCCCGACACGCACCCCGATCCGGCCCGGCGCTGGATCGCAGGCATCTGGTATGGCGTCATCTGGTGCCTCATCGCGCTGCTCGCCGCGCCGGCGCTGGCCATCATCGGGGCGATGCCCAAAGCGCTGATCGTGGCGGTGGCGGGGCTGGGCCTGATCGGTTCGCTCGCGGCCTCGCTTGGCGGGGCCATGGCCGACGACAGGCTGCGCTTCGCCGCCGTCGTCACCCTCGCCGTCGGCGCCTCCGGCTTCAGCATCGGCGGGGTCGGCGCGGCGTTCTGGGCGCTGCTCGCGGGGCTCGCCGCCCTTGCCATCGAGCGCGGCGTGGCGCACATCAGGGCCGGCGGCCGCGCCTGAGCCGGCTGGCCGAGCTCTCGAACCCCGACGACGACCGTGACAGCCCGCCCCGCGCCGACCTTCGAAACCTACCTCGTCTGCCCGCGCCTCGAGGATGCGGACGCCTTCCGGCCCCGGCTGGAAGCGGCGCTGGCCGCGCTGTCCCCGGCTTCGATCCTGCTCGACCTGCCCGCGCTGGACGAGCGGGCCCAGATCAACCTCGTCAAGGCGCTGGCGCCGCTGGCCCAGGCGGCCGGCGCGGCCGTGCTCGCCGCGGCATCGGTCCAGGTCGCGGTGCGCGGGGGCGCGGACGGCGTCCATCTCGGCCAGGTGGCGGGGCTCGGCCTCGCCCGCGAGGCGCTCCGATCGGAGCGCATCCTCGGGGCCGGCGGGCTGACCTCGCGCCATGACGCGATGGATGCGGGTGAGGCCGGGGCCGACTACGTGATGTTCGGCGAGCCGCGCCCGGACGGCACGCTGATGACCCTGTCCCAGCTGGTCGACCGGGCCGGCTGGTGGGCGGAGCTGTTCGAGACGCCCTGCGTCGCCTACGCGGCTTCGGCCTCGGCGGTCGAGCCCGTGGCGCTGACCCGCGCCGAGTTCGTGGCGCTCGGGCCGTGGTGCTTCGACGATCCGGACGGCGCGCGCGCCGCGCTCGCGCAGGCCCGCGCCAGCCTCGCCGACAAGTCGCGCCAGCGCGCATGAGGGGCGGCGCGCCACACCGGAGGGCGGCTCCGCTGGCGCTTGTCGCGGGCGCGCTCCTTTGGGGCCAGGCGCAGGCCCAGCAGGCGCCTCCCGCGGCCGGGGCCGCTTCTCCCCCGGAGATTGCTTCACCCTCGCAGACGGCTTCACCCGCACCCACGACAGACGGCCGCGAGCTGTTGCCGCCCCTGCCGATGCCGATCCGTCGGGCCGAGCCGCCGCAGGCCGACGACACCCCCGGCATCGACCGCGCCTATGGCGCCTATCAGGCGGGCAGCTACATCGCGGCCTTCCGTGCCGCCGCGCGCCGGCTCGAGGCCGACCCGACGGACGCCGCCGCCATGACCCTGCTCGGCGAACTGCTCGAGCTCGGGCAGGGCATGCGGCAGGAGCCGGCCAAGGCAGCGCAATGGTATGAACTGGCGGCGCGGCTCGGCGACCGCAACGCGATCTTCGCGCTGGGCATGATGCGCCTCGAGGGTCGGGGGGTGCCGCGCGACGAGGCCATCGCCCGCGCCCTGCTGCGGCAGGCAGCCGACAAGGGCCACGGGCCGGCCGCCTTCAACCTGTCGCTGCCACTGCTGCTTACGGGCAAGCCCGACGACCTCGCCGAGGCCGTCAGGCTGCTGCGCGTCGCGGCCGCTCAGGAGGTCGGGGACGCCCAGCATGCGCTGGCGGTGCTGATGCTGGACGGCCGCGGCGTGCCCCAGGACATCGAGGGCGGCGCCGACATGATGGCGCGCGCCGCCGCCAACGGCTCGCTGGCGGGCGAGGTCGAGTTCGCGCTGCTGCAGTTCACCGGGCGCGGCGTGGGACGCGACGAGCGGGCCGCGGCGCGCGGTTTCGCGAGAGCCGCACAGCGCGGCAACGCCATCGCCCAGAACCGCCTCGCCCGCATCATGCTGCAGGGCCGCTGGCTGCCGCGCGATCCCGTGCAGGCGATGGGCTGGCACCTCTCCGCCAAGGCGCAGGGCCTCGAGGACGAGGTGCTCGAGGCCGAGCTCGTCAAGCTTCCGGCCGCGGACCGGGCCAGGGCGGAGGCCTTCGCGCAGGACCTGGTGACCGCCAACGCCTTGACGAGAGCGCCCGCCGCGGCGCAAAGCACAGCCTCCGAGTTCAAGTGAGGCGCGCGCCCTCCGGGGCCCGCCCGGCGCGGCTCCCCGCGCGCGCCCTCCCGTCAGCCGCATCGCCGAAGGCCATCCCATGATCCGTTCGCCCCTGATGACCGTGATGACCGACGCCGTCATCAAGGCTTCCCGCTCGCTCAAGCGGGATTTCGGCGAGGTCGAGAACCTGCAGGTCTCGCTGAAGGGACCGGGCGACTTCGTCTCCGCGGCGGACCGCAAGGCCGAGAAGACGATCTACGAAGCGCTCGACAAGGCGCGGCCCGGCTACGGCTTCGTGATGGAGGAGAGCGGCGTCATCGAGGGCGCCGACAAGAGCCATCGCTGGCATGTCGATCCGCTCGACGGAACCTCGAACTTCCTGCACGGCCTGCCGCATTTCGCCGTCTCGGTGGCGCTGGAGCGTGAGGGCCAGATGGTGGCCGGCGTGGTCTACGACGTCATCAAGGACGAAATGTTCGTCGCAGAGCGCGGCAAGGGCGCCTTCGTTAACAACCGCCGCCTGCGCGTCTCGGGCCGGCGCGAGCCCGCCGGCATGCTGATCGGCACCGGCATCCCGCACATCGGCAAGCCCGGCCATCCCGAGTTCATCAGGGAGCTGGCGGGCGTGATGCCGCGCTTCCAGAACGTCAGGCGCATGGGCTCGGCCGCGCTCGACATCGCCTATGTCGCGGCCGGCCGCCTCGACGCCTTCTGGGAGCGCGGGCTGAACTCCTGGGACTTCGCCGCCGGCATCGTGCTGATCCGCGAGGCCGGGGGTGTCTTCGGCGCGCTGGACGGCCATGCCGACCTCGCCCTCGCCCGGGACGTGATCTGCGGCAACGAGGTCGCGGAAAAGGCGCTGCGCGACGCCCTCAAGGCCTGAAGCTCCGTCAGCCTGCCTCCGGCGTGCCGGCCGCGCCCCGAAAGCCGGTCGCCAGAACGTACATTTCGGACGAGTCGGCCCGACTCGCAGCCGGCTTGAGGTGACGCACCAGCGCGAAGTCGCGCTTGAGCTCCGTGATCAGGGCGCCCGCTTCCCCGCCCTGGAACAGCTTGCAAAGGAAGAACCCGCCCGGCGCCAGCACGTCGCGCGCGAACTCCAGCGCCGCCTCGGCCAGCCCGATGATCTTGAGGTGGTCGGTCTTGCGGTGGCCCGTCGTATTGGCCGCCATGTCTGACATCACGCCATCGGCCCTGCCGCCGATCAGTTCGGTGAGCCGGCCCGGGGCGCTCTCGTCCATGAAGTCGAGCTCGATGATCTCGACGCCGGGCACCGGGTCCACCGGCAGAAGGTCGATGCCGACGATGCGGCCCTTGCCGGCCTTGAGCCCGATCCGTTCGGCAGCGACCTGGCACCAGCCACCGGGCGCGCAACCGAGGTCGATCAGCTTCTGCCCCTGCTTCAGGAATTTGGCCCGGTCGTCCATCTCCGCCAGCTTGAAGGCGGCGCGCGAGCGATAGCCCGCCTCCTTGGCGCGCTTCACGTAAGGATCGTTGAGCTGCCGCCGGAGCCAGAGCTGGGAGGAATGCGAGAGCTTGCGCGAGCGCTTGACCTCGACCTTGAGATCGCGCGCGCCCGCCCCGGTGCGGCCGGCGCCCGATCCGCCGCCCCCGCCCGATCGTGAGCCTCCCTTGCCGCTCATGATGCCTTCCTGCGGCGCCAGACGCCGTCCTCGAACATCATCTTGAGCAGGATGCCCTCGCGCAGGCCACGGTCGGCGATCCTGACCATCGGGCTCGGGAACAGCCGGCGGATGGCCTCGAAGATGGCACAGCCCGCCAGCACGAGGTCGGCCCGCTCCTTGCCGATGCACGGATTGGCCGCGCGCTCGGCGTAGTCCATCTTCAGCAGGTCCGCCATCACCGACGCCACGTCGTCGTTGCGCATCCAGAGCCCGTCGACCTTGCGGCGGTCGTAGCGCTCGAGCTTGAGGTGCAGCCCGGCGACCGTGGTGACGGTGCCCGAAGTGCCGAGGAGGTGGAAACCCCGCCGCGAGATCACGGGCTTGGCGCGCCCGTGGAAGCGGGCGAGCGCCGCCATCGATTCGGCCACCATCGCCTCGAACAGCTCCGGCCCGACGCTGACCCCGCCATGGCGCTCGGCCAGCGAGACCACGCCGATCGGGATCGATTCCCAGGTCTGGATGCGCTCGGCCGGGCTGCGCCCGGAGGAGCGCCCGCCGAGCCAGACGATTTCGGTCGAGCCGCC
>JAIXZF010000144.1 GCA_027489835.1 Hyphomicrobiales bacterium | reverse complement strand
GCGAGCACGGCCACGGTTCCGGTGGCGACGGATGCGCGGTGAGCCGCCGTGTCGATGCCCCGCGCGAGCCCCGAGACGACGACGAAGCCCGCCTCCCCCAGCTCGCGCGCCAGCGTCTCCGTAAACTTCAGCCCGAGGCCCGAGGCATTGCGTGACCCCACCAACGCGATCATCGGGCGGCGGAGCACGTCGATCGAACCGCGCACCGCGAGCAGCGGTGGCGCGGTCTGCGTGGCGGCAAGGGCGACGGGATAGGACGGCTCGCCGAGCGCCACGAAGCGGACGCCGAGCCGGCGCGATTGCTCAACCTCGCGCTCGACATCGGAGACAGGCGCGAGCGAAACGGCGCGCCCTGCGGCCCGCGCGAGGTCAGGCAGCGCCTGCAGCGCGGCGCCCGCCCCGCCGAAGCGATTGACGAGGCTGCGGAAGGTGCGCGGACCCACACCCTCCGTCCGGATCAGGCGGAGCCAGTCGAAGCGCTGCTGGTCGGTGAGGAGCATGACGGGCTTTCGTCAGCCCTTCTGGCCGATGCGGCCCTCTGTGCCCGCCACGAGCCGGGCGATGTTCTCGCGGTGCATGAACCAGAGCAGCGCGGTCAGCACCGCCATCAGCGCGGCCATGCGCCCGTGGCCGAGCAGCCAGAGCGCGAGAGGAGTCGCGGTGGTGGCGACGAGCGCGGACAGGGACGAGAACTTCGAAAGCTTGGCGGTGGCGAGCCAGCTTGCGGCGAACACCAGCGCCGCCCAGGGCTGCAGCGCGAGCGCCACGCCGAGATAGGTGGCCACGCCCTTGCCGCCCTTGAAGCCGAGCCAGATCGGGAAGAGATGGCCGAGGAAGGCGCCGAACGCCGCCGCCAGCGCCGTGCCCTCGCCTCCGAGCCACCAGCCCAGCAGCACGGCGACCGTGCCCTTCAGCGCATCGCCGAGCAGGGTCAGCGCGGCGAGCTTCTTGTTGCCCGAGCGCAGCACGTTGGTGGCGCCGATGTTGCCGGAGCCGATGGTGCGCGGGTCAGGCCCGCCGCCGAGCTTCGTGACGATGATGCCGAACGGGATCGAACCGAGCAGGTAGCCCAGCACGAAGGTGAGGATCACGTGAAATCCATAGGCGGGCAAGGCAGTCGCTCCCGGGCGCTCAGGCGGACCGCCAACCTAGAGATTGCCGCCCGCCTCCGCAATGCGCGGCCTGCTCGGCAGCGCGTCAGATGCCGAGACCCGCGCCATCCGCCCCGAGCGGCTCGACTACGCGGCGGTAAAGATGCCATGTCGCGTGGCCCAGCACCGGCAGGACGACGAGCAGGCCAAGAAACATCGGCATCGCCGCCATGATGAGCAGCGCCACGACGCAGGCGCCCCAGCCCAGCATCACCACCGGGTTGGTCGCGACGGCGCGGAAGCTGGTGATGATGGCGGTGACGAAGTCATGCTCGCGATCGACGAGCAGCGGGAACGACACGACGGTGAGCGTGAAGGCCAGCGCCGAAAGGAGCGCGCCGACGATGTGGCCGATCAGCAGGAAGGTCAGGCCTTCCGGCGTGGAGATCACCACGGAGATGAACTCCGCCAGCGAGCCGAAGGGACGCAGGCCAAGGAACAGCGCGATCAGGAGCCTGACCTGATAGAGCCAGACGATCAGCAGGAAGATGGCGACGAACGCCATCCATCCCATCTCGCGGCTGCGCTGGCCCCAGACCGACAGCAGCACCGCCGAAAACGACAAGGGCTGGCCGAGCTCGCGCCGGCGGCTGACCTCGTAAAGCCCGCTCGCGACGAATGGTCCTATCATCGCGAAGCCGGCGGCGAGCGGATAGGCGAGATAGCTCAGATCGAGCCAGAAGAGACTGGCGAAGATGGCGATGCCGCCGAGCGCATAGACGGCGGCGAAGAACAGCCCGTAGAGCGGCGCGGCGCGGAAATCCCTGAGCCCTGCCGCGAGCGCGTCGACCACGTCCTGACGCGTGATGCGCCGGATGACGGGATCGGGCAGGCGGGCGGACAGTTCGGCATCGACGGACGTCGTCATGATGTCACCTCCGATGAAGCAGCGCGCAGCCCTCCCCGGTGGGGCTGCCGGCCACGGGAGGTTACGCCAAGCGGGCGCGGGATCAAGCGCTCCGGGGCGTCCGTGCGACGCCAGGTGGCGAACACGGCGGAACCACAGGCTCCGGCTGGCATTTAGGCCCTGTCGGTATGGTCCGGCCGCCCGCGGCGCACGATGTGCGCACGCCATCGCAAGGCAGCTTCATGGCAGACGCCTCCACCGATCCGGCTCCCGGAGCCGGCCCCGCACCATCACCCCGCCCGCATCGCCTCGCCGTCATCACCGGAGCGTCCAGCGGCATCGGCTACGAACTCGCGACACTGGCGGCGCGCCACCGTTTCGACCTCGTTCTGGCCGCGGACGAGCCGGCCGTGCACGAGTCGGCCGAGACCTTCCGCAAACGCGGGGTTCACGTCACCGCCGTCGAGGTCGACCTCGGGACACGTGAGGGCGTGGCGGACCTGCACGACGCGGTGCAGGCGACGGGCCGGCCGGTGGATGCCCTCTTCGCCAATGCCGGAATCACCCTCGGCCACGCTTTCCTCGATCAGCGCTTCGAGGACGCGCGCCGCGTGGTCGACATCAACGTGATCGGCACGCTGGACATCGTGCACCGCATCGGCCGCGCGATGCGGGAGCGGGGCGAGGGCCGCATCCTGATCACCGGCTCCATCGCCGGGCAGACGCCCGGTCCGTTCATGGCGCTGTACAATGGCAGCAAGGCCCTGCTGAACAGCTTCGCCGCCGCGCTGCGCGAGGAACTGGCCGGCAGCGGCGTCAGCGTGACCTGCCTCCAGCCCGGCGCGACGCGCACGCCGATCTTCGCGAAAGCGGGCATGTCGGACACGCTGATCGCCAAGTTGCCCATGTCCGACCCGAAGGACGTCGCGCAGGACGGCTTCGATGCCCTGATGCGCGGCGACGCCATCATCGTGAGCGGGATGGCCAACAAGGTGCTGGCCGCGGGCTCGAACATCACCCCGTCCAGCATCCTCGCCAAGGTCCACCGCCAGCTGACAAAGCCGGGCAGCGGCGAAGGCTGAGGCTTCAGAACACGACGACGGAGCGGATCGACTTGCCTTCGTGCATCAGGTCGAAGGCGGTGTTGATCTCGTCCAGCGGCATTGTGTGGGTGATGAGGCTGTTGATCTCGATCTTGCCCTCCATGTACCAGTCCACGATCTTCGGCACGTCGGTGCGCCCGCGCGCGCCACCGAAGGCCGAGCCCTTCCAGGTGCGGCCCGTGACGAGCTGGAACGGACGGGTGGCGATTTCCTGACCCGACGGCGCGACGCCGATGATGACGCTGGTGCCCCAGCCGCGATGGCAGCATTCGAGCGCCTGCCGCATGGTGGCGGTGCTGCCGATGCACTCGAAGGAGAAATCTGCGCCGCCGCCGGTGATGTCCTGCACGGCCTCGACCACCTTGTCGCGCCCGACCTCGTCCGGATTGACGAAGTGCGTCATGCCGAACTTCCGGGCCATCTCGGCCTTGGCGGGATTGAGGTCGATGCCGACGATCCTGTCGGCGCCCACCATCCGCGCGCCCTGGATGACGTTGAGCCCGATGCCGCCGAGCCCGAAGACGGCGACGTTCGCGCCCGGCCAGACCTTGGCCGTGTAGACGACGGCGCCGATGCCCGTGGTGACGCCGCAGCCGATGTAGCAGATCTTGTCGAAGGGCGCGTCCTCGCGAACCTTCGCCAGCGCGATCTCGGGCAGCACGGTGAAGTTCGAGAAGGTCGAGCAGCCCATGTAGTGGAACACGGTGTTGCCCTGCCCGACGGCCTCGCAGGAGAAGCGCGACGTGCCGTCCGGCATCAGGCCCTGCCCCTGCGTGGAGCGGATGGCGGTGCACAGGTTGGAGCGCTGCGAGAGGCAGGTTTTGCAGGCCCGGCACTCGGGCGTGTAGAGCGGTATGACGTGGTCGCCGACCTTCAGCGAGGTGACGCCGGCGCCGATCTCGCGCACGATGCCGGCGCCCTCATGGCCCAGGATCGCCGGGAACTTGCCTTCCGAGTCGAGCCCCGACAGCGTGTAGGCATCGGTATGGCACACCCCCGTCGCCATCACCTCGACCAGCACCTCGCCCGGCTTCGGGCCGGAAATATCGATGGTCTCGATGGTGAGAGGCTTGTTGGCCTCCCAGGCGACGGCGGCGCGGGACTTCATGACATGCTCCTGGAATGACCGGCGCATGGTGACGCCTACCGGGCAAGGCGGCAACTGCGATGTCTTGCGCCCGAGCGTGCCACAGTTGCCGTCATCCCTGCCTCGGGCCGGGATCGGAGCGGGAGCTGTCGGGCTCCCTCATAGCAGGGCGGAACGGCGCGTGATCCCGGCTCGAGGCCGGGATGACCGGGGTCGAGGCTCAAGCCTTGGGTGCCGCCTTCTTCGCGGCCGGCTTGGCCGGCTTCTTGGCGGCTCCTGGCTTCGCCGCGGACTTCGCGGCGCCGGCCTTGGCCTTCGCGGGCGCCTTGGCCGGCTTTCGCCCGGCTTTCGCAGGCGGGCCGCTGGCGATCTTGGCGCGGATGAGGTCCATGGCCTGATCGAAGGTGATCGCCGCCTCGGTGATGCTCTTGGGCAATGTGGCGTTGACCGCGCCCCAGTTGACGTAAGGCCCGTAGCGGCCGGCCCGCACGGTGACGGCACCGCCCTCGGGATGATCGCCCAGCGCGCGGCCGGCGGGAGCCCCGCCGAAGCGGCGGCCGCCCCCTGCCCCGCTCTCCTTGGCGACGATCAGGTCGATGGCGCGGTTGGCGCCGATCTCCAGGATGTCGTCATCCTTGCCGATATTGGCGTAGGTCTTGCCGTGCTGGACATAGGGGCCATAGCGCCCGATGCCGGCGAGGATGGGCTCTCCGCTCTCCGGATGCCGCGCTACCTCGCGCGGCAGGGACAGCAGCACCAGCGCGCGTTCGAGGTCGACATTGGCCGGTGCAACGCCCTTGGGCAGCGTCTGGCGCTTCGGCTTTTCGCCCTCGCCGAGCTGGACGTAGGCGCCGAAGCGGCCATCGCGCACCGTGACGTCAAGGCCCGTGGCGGGGTCCTTGCCGATGATGCGCACGCCGGGCTGGCCGCCGCCCTCGGTGCTGCCGTCGCCATCGGGGGACGGCGCGGCCATCGGGCGGGTGTAGCGGCACTCGGGATAGTTCGAGCAGCCGATGAAGCCGCCGGTCTTGGAAAAGCGCAGGCCGAGCCGGCCGGTGCCGCAGACCTTGCACTGGCGCGGGTCGGAGCCGTCGGCGCGGGCCGGGAAGAGGTGCGGACCCAGCGCCTCGTCGAGCTTGTCGATCACCTCGCCGGTGCGCAGATCCTTGGCGCCGGCGATGGCGGCCGAGAACTCCTCCCAGAAGGCGCGCATGATCTCCTTCCAGTCCACCTCGTGGTTGGAGATGCGGTCGAGATCGTTCTCGAGGCTCGCGGTGAAGTCGTACTCGACATAGCGAGCGAAGAAGCTCTCGAGGAAGGAGGAGAGCACGCGGCCGGTGTCGTTGGGCACCAGCCGCTTCTTGTCGATCGAGACGTATTCGCGGTCGCGCAGAACCTGCAGGATCGAGGCGTAAGTCGAGGGCCGGCCGATGCCGAGTTCCTCCATGCGCTTGACGAGGCTGGCCTCGGAGAAGCGCGGCGGCGGCTCGGTGAAGCTCTGCACCGCCCTGATCTCCTTGGCGCGCAGGTTCTCGTGCGTCGTCATCTGCGGCAGGCGGCGGCTTTCCTCGTCATCCTCGTCGTCGCGGCCTTCCTGGTAGACCTTGAGGAAGCCGTCGAAGAGCACGACCTGCCCGGTGGCGCGCAGATCGAGCACGCGTCCGCCGGCCTTTGCCGTGATGTCCACCGTG
>JAIXZF010000372.1 GCA_027489835.1 Hyphomicrobiales bacterium | reverse complement strand
TGAACGATGGCCACGAAGGTCTTGTTGGTCTCGCGCAGCATGAAGATGATCAGGCCCGAGACCGCCACGAACATCGGCGCGAGCTGCATGGTCAGCACATGTCCGCTCTGCAGCATCACCAGGGCGGTCGGCACCGTCGCCGCCAAGACGACGAGGATCGGAGCCTGTGCGATGGCGTAAAGGCCGAGCCCGCTCGCGGTGGCGATGATCCAGATGCAGATGACGGCGAGGGTCTGCTGCTGCGGATCGCCATAGCGGGTGAGGGCTACGCCGATCAGGCCGAACGCCAGCGTGAGCGCGGGAGCGAACCAGTTGACGGCCCGGATCTCGCTGCGGATGCGCTCGATGGGCAGTTCGTCCACGATGCGACGGGATCTGATCCAGTGGCGCATGCGGACGAGGATCAGCAGCGAAAGCACTGCTGGGCAGCCGAACACCAGCCATCCCGGCGCGGTGTCGCGAAAGCACGTGGCAACGATGACGGTTACCAGGAGGATCACCGCGTAGAGAACCGGGACCAGTCGCGTCAGCATGCGGTATTGCTCGCGCGGCAGCGCCTCATCGCAGGGAACAGGCGATGCAGTGTATTGCGGCAACGTCGTCAGCATGCGTCTTCACACCCGGCTGCTCACTCGCAAGCACAGGCCGGACAACCTGGACGGGCGAACGATTTCGTCCCGCAAGTTGCAACGTCAGTACGTTAAGCTTCAGTTGTCTGATTAGCCTAGCGAAACGGCAGATGCCGAAAAAGGATGCTTGCGTTTGCAGCGGTGGTTAACAGGAGGGGCATAATCGAACGCTGCAGCATGGCCTGTTCTGGCCCCGGCTTGCTGCTCGCTTCGCCGCTTGCGCGCCAGACCGGCCCCGTTATCATTCGCCTCACGGCCCGCGCGCTTGGCCAGGGTGGAGGATCGATCGATGACGAAGGGTTTCACGCGACGGACGGTCGTGGGCGGCATCAGCGCGGCTGCGGCGGGAGCCGGCCTCGGATTTGCCCCTGCCAGCGCCCAGACGGCGAGCGGCGCGCCCATCCGCATCGGCGAGATCAACTCCTACAGCCGTATGGCCGCCTTCGCGCTGCCTTACCGCAACGCTATCCAGATGGCGCAGGAGGAGATTAACGCGAAGGGCGGGGCGCTCGGCCGGCCTCTCGAATTCGTCTTCCGCGACGATGGCTCGACGCCGGGTGACGCCGTTCGCGTCGCCGAGGAGCTGGTGACGCGCGAGAACGTCTCGTTCATCGCCGGCACCTTCCTGTCCAATGTCGGCCTCGCCGTGTCGGACTTCGCCAACCAGCGCAAGATCATGTTCATGGCGACCGAGCCGCTGACGGATGCGCTGACCATGGCGCAGGGCAACCGCTACACCTACCGGCTGCGGCCCTCGACCTTCATGCAGACCAAGATGCTGGTGGAAGCCGTGAAGGCGCGCGGCATCAAGCGCTGGGCGATCGTGGCCCCGAACTACGAGTACGGCCAGTCCGCCGCCGCCAACTTCAAGAAGCTGATGGCCGAGGCGACGCCGGGCTTCGAGGTGGTGACGGAGCAGTTCCCGGCGCTCGGCCGCATCGACGCCGGCGCGACGGTGGGCGCGCTCGCGCAGTCACGGCCCGACGGCATCTTCAACGTGACCTTCGGCGCCGACCTCACGCAGTTCGTGCGCGAGGGCAACACGCGCGGGCTGTTCGAGCGCCGCACGGTGGTTAGCCTGCTGACGGGCGAGCCCGAATACATGATCCCACTCGGCGAGGAGACGCCGGAAGGCTGGATCGTCACCGGCTACCCTTGGGAGCAGATCACCGATCCGGCGCATGTCGCCTTCGTCAACGCCTACCGCGCCAAGTTCAACGACACGCCGCGGCTGGGCTCCTTCCTCGGCTACGTCTTCGCCTACATGTCGCGCGACCTGATCGCCAAGGCGGGCAGCGTCGAGACCGAGGCGCTACTGAAGGCGTTCGACGACATGCGCTTCGAAACGATCTCCGGGCCGGTCACCATGCGCGGCATCGACAAGCAGGCGACGATGGGCGCCTGGGTCGGGGAGACCACGCTGAAGGGCAAAGCCGGCGCCATGAAGAACTGGCGCTTCGAGGACGGCGCCAAATACATGTTCAGCGAGGCCGAGGTGCGCGCGGCCCGCAAGGGCTGATGGCGCGGGGGCTGCCCCTGCGCGCCACCCTGACCCTCCCCGCGGGGCGGGGAGGGAGGCGGCTGGCGGCGAAGCTGACGACGCATGTCACCCCGCGTTCCGGGGCATTTCCCTCCCCGCCCCGCGGGGAGGGCCAGGGTGGGGCCGCGCCGGCCGCGCGGAAACCTTAAGGCCGCAATGGACCTCTCCTTCATCGTCATCCAGTCGCTCTCGGGGCTCGCCAGCGCGTCCTCGCTGTTCATTATCGCATCGGGCCTCACCATCGTCTTCGGCGTGACGCGGATCGTGAACTTCGCGCATGGCTCGCTCTACATGCTGGGCGCCTATCTCGCCGTCACCATCGTGCCGATGATGCTGGAGGTGGACCGGTCGCTGCCGATGTTCCTGCTCGGCGTGCTCGTCTCGGCGCTGATCGTGGGCGTGATCGGCGCGGGTATGGAAATCCTGCTGCTGCGCCGAATCTACAAGGCACCCGAACTCTTTCAGTTGCTTGCGACTTTCGGCGTCGTGCTCATCGTGCAGGATCTGGTCATCAAGGTCTGGGGCGCGGTCGAAATTCCCGGGCCGCGCGCGCCGTCGCTCAGGCATGGTGTGTTCATCATGGGCGAGCGCTTTCCCGCTTATGAGCTGTTCCTGATTGGCGCCGGGCTGGTGGTGCTCGCCGGGCTATGGCTGCTGATGCAGCGGACGCGCTTCGGCGTCCTCATCCGCGCCGCGACGCAGGACCGCGAGATGGTGGGCGCGCTCGGCGTCAACCAGGCCTGGCTGTTCACCGGCACGCTGTTCCTCGGCGCCTTCCTCGCGGGCCTCGGCGGGGCGCTGCAGATCCCGCGCGTGGCGATCAACACGCAGATGGACATCTCGATCATCACCGAGGTTTTCGTCGTCACCGTCATCGGCGGCATGGGTTCGGTGCCCGGCGCCTTCATCGCGGCGCTGATCATCGGACAGCTTCAGGCCTTCGGCATCCTGATCTTTCCGAAGATCACGCTGGTGCTGGTGTTCCTGCTGATGGCGGTGGTGCTGGTGATCAAGCCATGGGGCCTGTTTGGCCGGCCGGACGCGGCGGCGGGGCGGGCGATCCTTCCCGAGGGCATCCTGTCGCTGAAGCGCTTCGGCAAGGGCGACAACGTCGTCGCCGCCGTGGCCATCGCGGTCCTGCTCGCTCTGCCGATCTTCGGCGACAACTACATGGTCAAGGTCGGCATCGAGGTCCTCGTGCTGGCGCTGGCGGCCTTCTCGCTGCAGTTCCTCATCGGCGTCGGCGGCATCGTCTCGTTCGGTCACGCCGCCTATTTCGGCCTCGGCGCCTATGCCGCAGGGCTCCTGGCGACCAAGGGCGGGCTGGCGATGGAGCCCGCGCTGATACTGAGCCCGCTGATCGCCGGGGCCTTTGCCGCCCTGTTCGGCTATTTCATCGTCAGGCTGTCGGGCATCTACCTCGCCATGCTCACGCTGGCCTTCGCGCAGATCACCTACGCGGTGTGCTTCCAGTGGGTGGAGGTCACCGGCGGAGACAATGGCGTGGTCGGCGTCTGGCCGTCGAGTTGGGCGTCGAGCCGGCAGGTGTATTTCTACCTCGTGCTCGCCTTCACGCTCAGCGCCATCATCGCGCTGCGCCACGCCATTTACGCGCCCTTCGGCTACGGGCTGCGCGCGGCGCGCGACAGCGCGGTCAGGGCCGACGCGATCGGCATCGACGTGGCCCGTATCCGCTGGTTCGCCTTCACGCTGTCGGGTGCGGCGGCCGGGCTGGCGGGAGGGCTCTATTCCTTCTCCAAGGGCTCGATAGACCCGACCATGATCTCCATCCCGATGTCGGTGGACTTCCTGGTGATGGTGCTGCTCGGCGGTATCCAGACCGTGATCGGGCCGGTGGCGGGGGCGGCGGCTTTTCACTCGATCAAGGACTTCTTCATGCCGCTCACCGATTTCTGGCGGCTGTTCCTCGGGCTCTCGATCATCGCGATGGTGCTCGTGTTCCCGCGCGGCATCGCGGGTGCGGCCTCGCTGCTGGGCCGGCGTAACACCCCAGCGCCCGGGCCCGCGCCGGTTGGGAGCAGCCCGTGACGCTGCTCGTCGTCGAAGGCCTCAACAAGCGGTTCGGCGGCGTCGTCGCTGCGCGCGATGTCGGCTTCGCGCTGGAAGCCGGGCAAATGCTTGCCATCATCGGCCCGAACGGCGCCGGCAAATCCACGACCTTCAACATGGTGGGCGGGCAGCTCAAGCCCGATTCCGGGCGCGTGCTGCTCGATGGCCAGCCCATTTCGGGCCTGGCGCCGCGCGCGGTCTGGCGCCGGGGCGTCGGGCGCACCTTCCAGGTGGCGCAGACCTTCGTCTCGATGAGCGTGGCCGAGAACGTGCAGATGGCGTTGATCTCTTGGCATGGTCAGATCCTGTCCTTCGGCGCGCGCGCCGAGACGCTGCATCGGCCTCAGGCGCTGGACCTCCTCGACCTCGTCGGCATGCGGGCCGACGCCGACCGGCCCGTGCGCGAGCTCGCTTATGGCGACGTGAAGCGCGTGGAGCTTGCCGTCGCGCTTGCCTCGGCGCCCAAGCTGCTGCTGATGGACGAGCCGACCGCCGGCATGGCGCCGAAGGAGCGGGCGCAGCTGATGGACATCACCGCCGCCATCGCCCGCGAGCGCAAGATCGGCGTGCTCTTCACCGAGCACGACATGGACGCCGTCTTCGCCCATGCCGACCGCATCCTCGTGCTGGTCAGGGGCGAAATCATCGCCGATGGCCGGCCGGACGAGGTCAGGACCAACGCGCGCGTCAAGCAGGTCTATCTCGGCGACATGGGCGTGGCCGCCGCGATGCGCGCGCGCAGGGGCCGGGCGTGATGGGCGCGCCTCGCCGCTTCACCATCCTCATCCTGAGCCCGTCGAAGGCTGAGCTCCAGCCTGGCGGTCTCTGGACCCTCGTCCTTCGACGGGCTCAGGGTCAGGGCATTGGAGACCTTGCGATGAGGTGCGTGGCATGAGCGCGCTGCTCACCGTGCGCGGGCTCAGCGCCTCCTATGGCCTCGCGCAGGTGCTGTTCGGCGTGTCGCTCGAGGCGCGGCGTGGCGAGGTCGTGGCGCTGATGGGCCGCAATGGCGCGGGCAAGACCACGACGCTGAAGGCGATCATCGGGCTGGTCGAAGCCAAGGCCGAGGCGCTCGACTTCGCCGGGCAGGACATCCGCGCGATGGCGCCTTACCGCATCGCGCGGCTGGGGCTCGGCTATGTGCCCGAGGAACGCCGCATCTTCACCGACCTGACCGTTCAGGAGAACCTCGAGGTCGGCCGCCGGCCGGCGCGGGATGGGCGCGAGCCGTGGACGCCTGCGAAGCTCCACGCGATCTTTCCCAATCTGGCCGAGATGGAAGGCCGGCGCGCCTCGGCCATGTCCGGCGGCGAGCAGCAGATGCTGACGATCGCGCGCACGCTGATGGGCAACCCCGACATGGTGCTGCTCGACGAGCCGTCGGAAGGCCTCGCGCCCGTCATCGTCGAGCAGATGGCCGAGGCCGTGATCGCCATGAAGACGACGGGCATCGCCGTGCTGCTCTGCGAGCAGAACCTCCACTTCGCCGCCGCCGTCTCCGACCGCGCCTACGTCATCGAGAAGGGCGCGATCCGCTTCTCGGGCACGATGGCGGAGCTGGAGGCGAACGAGGAGGTG
>JAIXZF010000196.1 GCA_027489835.1 Hyphomicrobiales bacterium | reverse complement strand
CGGATGGTCACGGGCGAGATCGCCGCGCGGACCGACGGGCTGCGGCAGACGCTGGAAGGAGGCGGCGCGTCGCTGTCCGAGGCGATCGCCCTGAGGACGGCCGCGCTGCGCGACACGCTCGAGGGCGGCGGGCGGCTGCTGTCGGACGAGCTGATGCTGCGCACCGAGGCGCTGCGCGACACGTTGTCGAAACAGACGAACGAGGCCCAGGCGCTGCTCACGGCGGCGACGAGCGACGTACAGCAGCGGATCGCAGCCGAAAGCGAGACGGCGCGCAACCTTCTCGCCAGCACCGGCAAGGACATCGTGGTCGCGCTGGCGAGCCAGGGCGCGCGGGTGAACGAAGCTCTTGCGGCCAATGGCCAGTCGATCCTGCAGACCGTCGAAGGCCGCGGCAAGGAACTCGACGCCGCCATCTCCGGCAGGCTCAACGCGCTCGAGGACATCGTCATCAACCGCGGCGGCCAGCTCTCCGAGAAGCTTGCGGTCGATTCGGCCCGGTTCACCGAGGAGATGGGCCAGCGTCTGATGCAGATCGAGACGCTGCTGACCCGCGAGGGCGAGCAGCTGATCGACCGGCTGACCCAGCGCACCGACAGCGCGGCGACCACGCTGACGACCCGCACCAACGAGGCGGCGATGGCGATGGAGACGCAGCTCAAGGCCTTCGAGGAGCGCTCCGGCGCCAAGAGCGCCGAGATCGCGAACTCGCTCGACGGATTGCTCGCGCGCATCGACACCAATCTGGGCAGCCGGGCCAAGGTGCTCAACGACCAGCTCGTGGAGCGCACGGTCGACATCGCGCGCGTGCTCGCCGAGGGCGGCCGTGACGTGACGCAGGCGCTGGCCGCCAAGGCCGACGAGATCGGGCTCGTGGTGACGTCCAAGAGCGAGGCGCTCACGGCGATGCTGTCCACCAAGGCCGACGAGATCAACGACACGCTCGGCGGGCGGGCTGTCGAGATCGCCGGCACGCTCGATCAGCGCATCGCGACGTTCGAGGAGCGCGTGGTCAACCGTCTCGACACCGTGTCGGGCACGCTCGACGAGCGCAGCCGCATGATCGCCGATACGCTGCAGTCCAAGTCGGACGGCATCTCGGCCACGCTCGGCGCGCGCGCAGAGGAGCTCAGGGCGCTGTTCGACGACAAGGGCGCGGGCGTGGTCAACGCGCTGGCGGCGCGCGGCGAGGCGATCGCGGCGGACGTCGCGGCGATCGGCCAGGCCGTGGTGAGCACCATCGAGAGCCGCGGCGCGACCATCGTCGAAGGGTTGCGCGAGCGCGGCGGCGAGGTCACCAACGCCTTGCAGCGCTCCAGTACCGGGCTGATCGAGGCCCTGGGAGCGCGCACGGCCGAAATGTCGGCCGCGCTGCAGGCCGCGCAGGAGCAGCTCCGGCAGACGCTGGACAACGGCACCGAAGGCTCGATCAAGGCGCTCGTCAGCACCAACGAGCGCATCAGGGGCGAGCTCGGCGGCACGCTGGAACGGCTCGGCGAAGCCAATCTGCTCATGCAGCAGATCGCCGCGGCGGCCAGCACCAACCTGGCCGGCGTCGAGACCAACCTCGGCGAGCGCATCCAGGCGCTCGAAGCCATCCTCAGCGCCGTCACCAACGAGACCGCGCGGGCCAGCAGCGAGGTGGCCCATCAGGTCGAATCGCTCAAGGGCGTCTCGACCGGCGCGATCCGCGAGGCGTCCTCTCTGGTCGGACGTCTGGATGAGCAGGGCCGCACGCTCAGCGCCCAGACGCACGCCAACGTGCAGGCGCTCGCGGAAGCGGCGCAGCGGCTCGAACTGGTCGAGGCGCGCGTCGGCCAGGCGCTCGGCGAGCGCCGCGATGGGCTGGAGCATCTGCTCGAAGCCATTTCGACCCGCACCGAGGACGTGGAGTCGATCACCCGCTCCTTCACGGCGCTGGTGGAGGATTCGCTCAAGGCCGCCGAGCAACGCGCACGGCAGATCGGCAGCGTTCTCGCCGACAGCGCCGAGGCGACGAGCCACGCGATCACCGAGCATTTCGAGACGGTGAGGACCAACACCGGCAAGGAGCGCGAACGCACGGCCGCGGCGTTGCGCGCCGCCTATGAAAACGTCGCTGGCGATCTCGGGGGCGGGCTGGTGCGCGTCACCGAGCAGTTCCAGCAGACCGCGGCCGAACTCAAGGCCATGAACGCCGACATCCAGCGCGAGCTGGAGGCGACCCGCGCCGAGTTGCGCCGCGGGGTGCTCGAATTGCCGCGCGAGACCCAGGAGACGACCGCCGCGATGCGCCGCGTCGTCGGTGACCAGATCAGGGCACTTAACGAGCTGTCGTCCATCGTGGCCAAGTCGGGCCGCTCGCTCGACGTGGCCGCGCCGGAACCGGCCCGGGCAAGGGCTCCGGAACGGGTGGTCGAAAGCCAGCCGATCCCCATGCCGCCGCCCCAGCAGAGGCCGCAGGAGATCGCGCGCGAGCCGGTCCTGCCGCGCGCCGCGCGTCAGGTGCAGGCGTTGCGCGAGGAGCCGTTCCGCGTTTCCGCCGAGCCGGGACCGGCGCCTCGCGGCGGCTGGCTCTCGGACCTGCTGACCCGCGCCAGCCGCGACGAGAAGCCGGCGGCACGGCCTGCGCCGGGCCTCGAGAAGCTCGACTCGCTCTCGGTCGACATCGCGCGGATGATCGACCATGACGCGGCCGTTGAGCTGTGGGACCGCTACAAGCGCGGGGAGCGGAACGTCTTCACCCGCCGCCTCTACACGCTGCAGGGCCAGCAGACCTTCGACGAGATCCGCCGCCGCTATCGCCGCGACGACGAATTCAAGGAGACGGTCGACCGCTACATCGACGAGTTCGAACGGCTTCTCGACGAGGCCAGCGATGGCGGCCGCGACCAGGGCGTGGCCAACACCTATCTGACCTCGGAGACCGGCAAGGT
>JAIXZF010000167.1 GCA_027489835.1 Hyphomicrobiales bacterium | reverse complement strand
TCGCCTTCGCCTTCCTCCACCACCTGCCCGTTCTGCATCACCAGCACGCGGTGCGAGAGGGCGCGGACCACCTTGAGGTCGTGGCTGATGAACATGTAGGCCAGCCCACGCTTCTCCTGAAGCTCGCGCAGCAGGTCCACGATCTGCGCCTGCACCGACATGTCGAGAGCCGATGTCGGCTCGTCGAGCACGACGAAGCGCGGGTCGAGCGCCATGGCGCGGGCGATGGCGATGCGCTGGCGCTGCCCGCCCGAGAATTCGTGGGGGTAACGGTCCATCGCAGCCGGGTCGAGCCCGACATCGGTCAGCGCCCGGGCGACCACTGCCCGCCGCTCCTCATAGCCCAGCCCCTTGTCCTGCACGAGCAGGCCTTCCTCGACGATGCCGGCCACCGAGAGCCGGGGGCTGAGCGAGCCATAGGGATCCTGGAAGACGACCTGCATCGCCCGGCGCTTCGGCCGCATCGCCGATGAGCCAAGCCCGTCGATGCGCTCGCCGAGGAACGCCACCGGCCCCTGCGACGAGATCAGCCTGAGAATGCCGAGGCCGAGGGTGGTCTTGCCGGAGCCCGATTCGCCGACCACTCCCACCGTCTCGCCCTCGCGGATGCGGATCGAGACGCCGTCCACCGCCTTCACATGGCCGACCGTGCGGCGCAGGAAGCCGCGCTTCATCGGGAACCAGATCTTGACGGGACCGGCTTCCAGGATGGTCCTGGCCTCGGCGGGCACGGGCCGCGGCCGGCCTTTCGGCTCCGCCGCGAGCAGGCGCTGCGTATAGGCATGGCGCGGCTGGCCGAACACCGCCTCGACCGGTCCTTCCTCGACGATCCGGCCCTTGAGCATGACGCAGACGCGGTCCGCGATGCGGCGCACGATTCCGAGGTCATGGGTGATAAACAGCATCGCCATGCCGAGGCGCTGCTGCAGCTCCTTGAGCAGTTTGAGGATCTGCGCCTGCACCGTCACGTCGAGCGCCGTGGTCGGCTCGTCGGCGATCAGCAGCTTCGGCTCGTTGGCCAGCGCCATGGCGATCATCACGCGCTGGCGCTGCCCGCCGGAAAGCTGGTGGGGGAAGGCATCCAGCCGCTCGGCAGCGTTTCGGATGCCGACGAGCTCGAGCAGCTCCAGCGTCCGCACCCGCGCGGCCGCGCCAGCCAGGCCCTTGTGGAGCGCCAGGATCTCGCCGATCTGCTTCTCGATGGTGTGCAGCGGGTTGAGCGAGGTCATGGGCTCCTGGAAGACCATGGTGATGTCGTTGCCGCGCACCTGCCTGAGCTCGTCCTCCGAGGCGGTGAGCAGGTTCCGGCCCTCGAACATCACACGCCCGGCCGGATGCGAGGCCGGCGGGTATTGCAGCAGTTTGAGGATCGACAGCGCGGTGACGGACTTGCCGGAGCCCGACTCGCCCACCAGCGCCAGCGTCTCGCCCGCGCCAAGCGTGAAGGACACGCCATCCACCGCGAGCGTGAGCCTGCCGCCCTGGGTGAAGCCGGTGGAGAGGCCTTCGACGGAAAGGAGGGGGGTGGTCACGGCCTCTCGTCCTTGGGAAACAGCAGGCGCTCGTAGTCCTGCATTCCATTGAGAATGCGCAGGATGACGACGTCCTGCCCGGATGCATCGAAGAAAATCAGGTAACCTCGGTGGACCCGTCTTCGAAAGCCCTTGCCTTCATAGCGAGGTATGAGCGGCCATGCGAATGGATGATCGGCGATCGCGACAGCCGCGTCGCGCAGCTCTCGGACAAAGGTGCCGGCCCGAAATGGGTTGCTTCGGGCGATGTAGTCGAACACATCCTTCAAATCCGCCACGGAGTCCGGCGAGAAAGCAACCTTCATGCAAGCTTCGCCGACCTGGCCGCTTCATGGGCCTCCAGCTCCTTCAGCACCGCGTCAGGGCCGAGGGCAAGGCCTCTCGCGACATCGGCCCGCGCCTTGTCCAGCTTCCGGTCGAGCTCCTCGAGAATGGCCGCGTCCGCGTCCTTGTCTTCGACGATCAGCGTGACGCGCACGAGGGCGCCCTGCGCGAAGCCCTCCCGCAGATCCTCGGGCAGCTTCTCGACCGGGTAGTGCTCTTTCACGATCCTGTTCATGGCTTTGATCCTACCACGGCCTCACCCGAAGGTCTTTCGCGGATCGAACGCGTCCCTCACCGCTTCGCCGATGAAGACCAGGAGCGACAGCATCAGCGAGATGACGAGGAAGCCCGCGAGGCCGAGCCACGGCGCCTGGAGGTTGTTCTTGCCCTGCGCCAGCAGCTCGCCAAGCGAAGGCGAGCCTGGCGGCAGGCCGAAGCCGAGGAAGTCGAGCGAGGTCAGCGTGGTGATCGTGCCGTTCAGCACGAATGGCAGGAAGGTCAGCGTCGCCACCATGGCGTTGGGCAGCAGATGCTTGACCATGATCTTGGCGTTGGAGAGCCCCAGCGCACGCGCCGCCCGGACATATTCGAAGTTGCGCGCCCTGAGAAATTCGGCGCGGACGACGCTGACCAGCGCGACCCACGAGAACAGCAGCAGGATGCCGAGCAGCACGAAGAAGCTCGGCGTGATCACCGAAGAGATGATGATGAGGAGGTAGAGCGAGGGGATCGAGGTCCAGATTTCGATGAAGCGCTGGAAGATCAGGTCGGTCCAGCCGCCGAAATAGCCCTGCACGGCGCCCGCGGCGATGCCGATGGCCGAGCTGATGATGGCGAGGATCAGCCCGAACAGCACCGAAAGCCGGAAGCCATAGATCAGCCGCGCCACCACGTCGCGCCCCTGGTCGTCCGTTCCCAGCCAGTTCCACTCGATGTCCCGGCAGCGCGTCCCGCCGACCTTTTCGGCCTGCGCGCGGCATTGCTCGTCCTTCAGGAGCCAGGTCGGCGGCGCGGGGGCGGGCACGGGCAGGTCGAGATTGTGGGTCGAATAGCTGAAGCGGATCGGCGGCCAGATGGCGAAGCCATGGGCGGCGATCTCCTTCTGGATCACCGGGTCGCGGTAATCGGTGCGCGCGAGGAAGCCGCCGAACTTCTCTTCCGGATAGTCGACGGCGATCGGCGCCAGCCATTCGCCCTTGTAGCTGACGAAAATCGGTCGGTCGTTGGCGATGAGTTCGGCGAACAGGCACAGGATGAACAGCGCCATGAACATCCAGAATGACCAGTATCCGCGCCTGTTGGCCTTGAAGTTGGCGAGGCGGCGCTGGTTGATCGGGGTCAGAAATGGCCTGCGGGTCGGCGGGGGCGGAGCCGCGGTTATCTCCGGGCGGGCGACGATGGCGTCCATCTCAGGTCTCCCGCGTCTCGAAGTCGATGCGCGGATCGATCCAGGTGTACATGAGGTCGGAGATCAGGTGCACCACGAGCCCGACGAGCGAGAAGATGAACAGCGTCGCGAACACCACCGGATAATCCCGGTTCACGATCGCCTCGAAGGAGAGCAGCCCGAGCCCATCGAGCGAGAAGATCGTCTCGATCAGCAGCGAACCGGTGAACAGCGCCCCGACGAAGGCGCCGGGAAATCCCGCGATGATGATCAGCATCGCGTTGCGGAAGACATGGCCATAGAGCACCCGGTTCTCGCTGAGCCCCTTCATCCGCGCCGTCAGCACATATTGCTTCCTGATCTCGTCCAGGAAGGAGTTCTTCGTCAGCAGCGTCTTGGTGGCGAAGATGCCCAGCGCCATGGCGGTGACCGGCAAGGTGATGTGCCACAGATAATCGGCGATCTTCTGGCCGAGCGGCATCTGCGCCCAGCCCTCCGAGGTGAGCCCACGCAGCGGGAAGATCTGGAAGAACGAGCCCCCCGCGAACAGCACGATCAGCAGGATCGCGAAGAGGAAGCCCGGGATGGCGTAGCCCAGGATGACGATGCCCGAGGTCCAGACATCGAATTTCGAGCCGTCGGAGACTGCTTTCCTGATGCCGAGCGGGATCGACACTGCATAACCGATGATCAGGATCCACAGACCCAGCGAGATCGAGACGGGCAGTTTCTCCTTGATGAGCTGCAGCACCGGGGCATCGCGGAAATAGCTCTTGCCGAAGTTGAAGGTCGAATAGTCGACCAGCATCTTGAGGAAGCGCTCATGGGCCGGCTTGTCGAAGCCGAACTGCTTCTCGAGCTCCTTGATGAATTGCGGGTCGAGCCCCTGCGCGCCGCGATAGGCCGAGGTCACGTCCCCGCCCGCGCCTCCGCCGGATGCCGGAGCGCCGCCCGCGACATCGCCTCCGCC
>JAIXZF010000159.1 GCA_027489835.1 Hyphomicrobiales bacterium | reverse complement strand
TTTGGTGGTGGTATTATATGTGCAATAGTGGCAAGTGGAATGGGATATATCAATTTTACCATCATCGCAGGTGGCCTTCCCGGTCCTTATCATTTGAAGCAATACGTTTTGACTAGGTCCGTAGATGGGTGGAAGCAAGATATTACATGGATTAATATTACCATGTTTGCTGCTGTCATCAGTGTTATGTGTAGTGCTTTGCTTTTTCTAATTGGAACATACATAGCCCAATCAACAATTCTGAAAGCACTTTGATGACGCCGCAGAGTGTAAATCCCCTGCTCAAGCTCGTGCTCGAATTCGGGCCGCTGGCGATCTTCTTTTTCGTCAATTCCTATGGCGAGCGCTGGTTCGGGGTCGCCGCCGACCAGCGCATCTTCCTCGCCACGGGCGTGTTCATCGCCGCCTCGCTGCTCAGCCTCGTTCTGTCGAAGCTCTTGATGAACCATCTGCCGCGCATGGCGATCATCAACGCCGTGGTGGTGACGGTGTTCGGCGGGCTGACGCTGGCGCTGCACGACGAGCTGTTCATCAAGCTCAAGCCGACCATCGTCAACGCCCTGTTCGGCGCGATCCTGCTCGGCGGGCTCGCCATGGGCCGGCCGCTGCTGCCGTTCGTGCTCGACAGCGTGCTGAGCCTCGATCCGGAGGGCTGGCGCAAGCTGACGCTGCGCTGGGGGCTGTTCTTCTTCGTGCTCGCGGCGCTCAACGAGATCGTCTGGCGGCAGTTCTCGACCGATTTCTGGGTCGGCTTCAAGGTGTGGGGGATCATGCCGCTGACGCTGGCCTTCGCGCTGGCGCAGACGCCGCTGATCCTGAGGCACGAGCTCAAGGAAGCGGCGGAGAAGGGCTGAGGCCGCTCCCGCTCAGCGCGCCGCCGCCGCCGCGGCTTCCGCGAGCAGGTCGCGCGCGGTCTCGGCGCTCAGCGGGCCGATATGCTTCTTCAGGATCGTGCCGTCGCGGCCGACGAGGAAGGTTTCGGGCACGCCATAGACGCCCCATTCGATGGCCGAGCGGCCGGTGCGGTCCACGCCGACCGCGCCATAGGGGTTGCCAAGCGCGCCCAGGAAGCGGCGGGCATTCTCCGGCTCGTCCTTGTAGTTGAGGCCGACCACCTGAACCTTGCCGGCCCGCACGGCTTCCGAGCCACCCATTTCGACGAGGAAGGGATGCTCGACGCGGCAGGGCGCGCACCAGGACGCGAAGACGTTGAGGATTGTCACCTTGCCGGCGCGCAGCTCGGCGGGAGCGACGCCCGGCACGGCCCGTCCGTCCCGCACCAGCCCTTCGAGAGCCGGCAGGGCCAGCTCCGGCGCCGGCCGGCCGATCAGCGCCGACGGCACGCGCGAGGCGTCGCCCGCGAACAGCCTGAACAGGAAAAGCAGCGCCAGCGCCGCGAAGAACAGGAGCGGCGCAAGATGAAGCCAGCTCCGTCCGCGCTTCGGCGGCCCGTCGCCGTCGGCGGCCTCCGCATTCATCTCCGCTTCGGTCATGGCGACTCCGGGGCGCGGCGTGCGTCGAGGGCGGCGAGCTCGGCCTTGCGCGCCCGATGATCGGCCAGGATCCAGGCCGTCAGGCCGCCGATCACCAGCACCGCGGCCCCGTAGGAGCCGAGGATGAAGGCGGCGTGCTGGCCGAGGGCGCTCACCGTGCCAGACCTTCCAGCGCGGATGGCGCGCGGTCCGCCCGGTCGGCGGCGAGGATCGTCAGCGTGCGGATGCGGCGGCGCATCACTTCGGTGCGCATCGCCATCAGATGCAGCCAGATGGCGAAGAGAGAGAAGGCCAGCGCGCAGACCAGCAGCGGCCAGAGCATGGAGGGATGGATGGTCGGCCCGTCCATGCGGAACACGGAGGCTGGCTGGTGCAGCGTGTTCCACCAGTCGACCGAGAACTTGATGATCGGGATGTTGACGAAGCCGACCAGAGTGAGGATCGACACCACCCGCCCGGCCTGCGTCGGCTCGTCGATGGTGCGCCAGAGCGCCATGATGGCGAGGTAGATCAGCAGCAGCACCAGCATCGAGGTCAGGCGCGCATCCCAGACCCAGTAGGCGCCCCACATCGGGCGGCCCCAGAGCGCGCCGGTGAGCAGGCAGACGAGCGTGAACGCCGCGCCGATGGGGGCGGCGGCCTTCTGCGCGACCTCCGCCAGCGGATGGCGCCAGACCAGCGCGCCGACGGCGGAAGCTGTCATCAGCGTGTAGAAGAACATGCCCAGCCAGGCGGCAGGCACGTGCACGTACATGATGCGGATGGTCTGGCCCTGCTGGTAATCCGCGGGAGCCGCGAAGAAGGCGCCGTAGAAGCCGATGGCGAACAGGATCGCCGCCGCGCCGCCGAGCCAGGGCAGCAGCTTCGCCGAATAGGCCATGAAGCGCGTCGGGTTGGCGAGGGCGGTGATGCTCGGCATGGGGTCCGTCGGTTGCTCGGCCCCTGATTTACGCGCCGCGCGCCGTCGGCGCAATCGGGGCCGCCTCCTGCCCGCTCAGTCGATCTGACGCAGGCCCGCGGCTGCGCCCAGCGTGCCGATCACGGCGAAGGCGAGCGTCAGCGCGCACAGGATGGCGAAGGGCGTCGCGAAGGGGACGGTGCCGCCCATCGCGGCGTTGCAGGCCGCCACGCCGAAGATCAGGGTCGGGATCATCAGGGGCAGCGCCATGATGGCGATCAGCACGCCGCCGCGCCGGATCGAGGCGGTGAGCCCCGCGCCGACCGCGCCGATGAAGGTCAGCGCCGGCGTGCCCACAAGCAGGCTCAGCGCCGCCGCCAGCATCGCGGCAGGCTCCATCGCGAGCATCAGCCCGAAAAGCGGGGCCGCGACGGCGAGCGGCAGGCCCGTGGTCAGCCAGTGGGCCAGGCATTTCGCCAGCACAACGCCCTCGAGCGGCAGGTCGCCCGCCTTCAACACGTCCAGCGTGCCGTCCTCGGCGTCGGCCTGAAACAGGCGGTCGAGCCCGATCAGCGTGGCGAGCACGGCGCCGATCCAGAGGATGGCGGGAGCGATGCGGGAGAGGAGGTTCAGGTCGGGGCCGATGGCGAACGGGGTCAGCGTCACGATCATCAGGAAGAAGACGAGCGCGAAGGAGGCGCCGCCGCCGATCCGGAACGACAGCGCGAGGTCGCGCCTGACGAGGGCCAGGAAGGCGCTCATGCCGGCAGGCCCGCCCGCGCGAACCGGCCGAGGTCGAGCGTCGTGGCGCGGGGCCATCCCAGCGGATCGTGGGTGGCGGCGACGACAAGCCCGCCGGCCTCGAGATGGCGCGCCACCGCCCCGGCGAGACGCTCCCGCGCCGCGGCGTCCAGCGCGTTCGTGGGCTCGTCCAGCAGCCAGAGCGGGCGCCGCGCCGCTTCGGCCAGCGCGAGGCGGGCCAGCGAGACCCGGCGGCGCTGGCCCGAGCTGAGATAGGCGCAGGGCACGGAGGCCAGCGCGC
>JAIXZF010000321.1 GCA_027489835.1 Hyphomicrobiales bacterium | reverse complement strand
GCCGCTGCGATCATCGAACGCACCGTTTCCGAGGCCGAAGCGATCATCGGTCGGCTTGGAACGCTGCGCGCGAGGGTCTAGAAGGGTCGCAGCACAGGATCATTCGCGAGAAAGGCCGCCCCCATGAGCGCTGTTCCGGAGACGAAGGCGAAAGCCGTCAAGGCCGTCTACAACTGGGAAGATCCCTTCCTGCTCGAGGACCAGCTCACCGAGGACGAGCGGATGATCCGCGACGCGGCGCGCGGCTTCGCCCAGGACGTCCTGCTGCCCCGCGTCGCCGACGCCTACATGGAGGAAAAGGCCGATCCCGAGCTGTTCCGCCTGATGGGCGCGCAGGGCCTGCTCGGCGTCACCGTGCCGGAGGAGTATGGCGGTTCGGGCGCGTCCTACGTGGCCTACGGGCTGGTCGCCCGTGAGGTGGAGCGCGTCGATTCGGGCTATCGCTCGATGATGAGCGTGCAGTCCTCGCTCGTGATGTATCCGATCTACGCCTATGGCGACGACACGCAGCGCAAGACGTATCTCCCCAAGCTCGCGAGCGGCGAGTTCATCGGCTGCTTCGGCCTGACCGAGCCCGATGCCGGCTCCGATCCCGGCGGCATGAAGACACGCGCCGCCAAGGTCGATGGCGGCTTCGTGCTCAACGGCTCGAAGATGTGGATCTCGAACTCGCCCTTCGCCGACGTGTTCGTGGTCTGGGCCAAATCCTCCGCCCATGGCGACGAGATCAGGGGCTTCATCCTCGAGAAGGGCATGAAGGGCCTGTCCGCCCCCAAGATCGGCGGCAAGCTCAGCTTGCGCGCCTCCACCACGGGCGAGATCGTGATGGACAATGTCTTCGTGCCGGAAAGCCAGCTCCTGCCCAACGTCTCGGGGCTGAAGGGGCCGTTCGGCTGCCTGAACCGCGCGCGCTACGGCATATCGTGGGGCGTGATGGGCGCGGCCGAGGCCTGCATGACGCAGGCGCGGCAATACGGGCTCGACCGCAAGCAGTTCGGCAAGCCCCTGGCGCAGACCCAACTCTACCAGAAGAAGCTGGCCGACATGCAGACCGAAATCGCGCTGGGCCTCCAGGGCTCGCTGCGCGTCGGCCGCATGTTCGACGAGGGCAAGCTCGCGCCCGAGGTCATCTCGATCGTCAAGCGCAACAATTGCGGCAAGGCGCTCGACATCGCCCGCCAGGCCCGCGACATGCACGGCGGAAACGGCATCCAGATCGAGTATCACGTGATGCGCCACGCCGCGAACCTCGAGACGGTGAACACCTATGAGGGCACGCACGACGTCCACGCGCTGATCCTAGGCCGCGCCATTACGGGGCTGCAGGCGTTCTTTTGATGGTTCATTTCGCCGACACGGCGGACACGCTTCGGCTGACCGACCTGCGCGGCATCGCGCCAGATAAGGTCACAGCGCTCAATAACCTCCACGAGATCGAGACCTCGCGTCTCGATCTTTCGGGCTATGGACGCCTCCTGTCCGCATCGAGCTTTTCCGTCGCCATCGGCGAAGGTCCCGATGCGTTCATGATTGCCTTCAGCGAGCAGTCTGAGCATCCGAACGCCAACCTCGCCTGGTTCCGTCAGCGCCATGACCGCTTCCACTACGTGGATCGCGTGATCGTGGCTGCCGCCGCCCGGGGCAAAGGCCTGGCGCGCAAGCTTTATCGCGCGCTCATGGACGAGGCGAGGCGTGACGGCCGCCCTTTGATCGGCTGCGAGATCAACCTCGATCCTCCGAACCCGGCTTCCGACGCGCTGCACGAGAGCCTGGGTTTCGTCGAGATCGGCCAGCGCGACGCGGGCGGCGGAAAGCGCGTTCGCTACATGGCGCTGGCGTTATGAGACCTGCGCTCCTGGCCGGTCTGGCCTATGGGCTGATCATCTTCGCGCTCGGCTTCGTCCTCGGCACGGCGCGAGACCTGCTTCTGGCCCCGCTCTTCGGACGCGATGCGGTTGTGCTGGTCGAAGGGCCAGTGATCCTGATCGCGGCCTGGGTGCTTGCCTGGTGGTTGATCCGGTCCATCGGCGTGCCGGCGCGGTTGCCGGCGCGGCTGGTGATGGGTGTCGTCGGCCTCGCGCCTGTTCTCGTCGGGGAGGCCTTCGTCGCCGTTTTTGGATTCGGGCGCAGCCTGTCGATGCATCTGGGTGCTTACGCGACGACGCGCGGCGTGCTTGAACTTCTCCCGCAGATCGCCTTCGGCCTTCTGCCTGTGGTTCACCTCTTTCGCGAGCGCATGATCCGATGAGCACTCAACCTATCCGCATCGTCATCGCCGGCGTCTCCGGCTGGGTCGGCAAGGCACTGGTCGCCGCTATCCAGGCCACAGACGACCTCACCCTCGTCGGCGCCGTCTCGCGCAATGCGGCCGGGCGCGATGCGGGTGAGGTGGCCGGCCTCGGCTCCATCGGCGTTCCGGTCCACGCCACCATCGGCGAAGCCTTGGCCGCGCCATCGGACGTCGTCATCGACTACACCAAGCCCGATGCGGTGAAGCACCACGCGCTGGCGGCGCTCGCCAAGGGCCGGCATGTCGTCGTCGGCACCTCGGGGCTCACGGCCGAGGATTACGACAAGATCGACATCGCCGCGCGTCAGGCCGGCAAGGGCGTGCTCGCCGCCGGCAATTTCTCGATCACCGCCACCTTGCTGCGCCGCTTCGCGCTGGAGGCGGCGAAATACGTGCCCGATGTCGAGATCATCGACTACGCCTCCGCCAAGAAGCCGGACACGCCATCCGGCACGGGGCGCGAGCTCGCGGAACTGATGGCGCAGGTGCGCCTCGCCGGGACCGCGAAGCCGGTGGACCAGCTCGGCGGCGCGCGCGAGACCCGGGGAGCGGCCCTCGGCGAGCCGATCCCGGTGCAGGTGCATTCGGTGCGCATGCCGTCCTTCGTGCTCTCCTGCGAGGCCATCTTCGGCGCGCCCGACGAGCGCCTGGTCATCCGCCATGACGCCGGCTCCTCGGCCGCGCCCTACGTGGCCGGCACCCTGCTGGCGGCGCGCAAGGTCTCGGGCTTCGTCGGCGTGCGGCGCGGCCTCGACCATGTGCTGGACTGACATTGTCGGCCGCATCGACGACCCCGGCGCCCGGGCGCGCCGTCACCAGCACGGAT
>JAIXZF010000362.1 GCA_027489835.1 Hyphomicrobiales bacterium | reverse complement strand
GAGGATCAGCGCCGAGACCAGCGCGCTGGAAATGCCCATCTGCGACAGGGTCTCGAGGTCGCCCGCCTGATAGCCGCGGCCCACGCCGCGCAGGCCGACATCGTCGCCGGTCTCGCGCAGCTCCGCGTAGCGCTTGAGCAGGGCGAGCGAGAAGAAGACGAACATGGCGAAGGCCAGAAGCCAAGCCGAGATCGGAATGCCGGTTGCGGCGTTGCCGGCCAGGATGCGCAGCACATGGAGCGCGGCGAGCGCCAGCACGTCCACCAGGAGCTTGCGCTTGAGATAGAAGACGTAGACCTGCCCCAGCACAAGATAGGTGACGAGCGCGCCGAGGAACATCAGCGGTTGGGCCATCTGGAAGGCGAGCGTGGCCGCGGCGATGACCAGCAGCGGCACCAGCGCCCGCGCATGGGCCGGGTTCATCAGCCCGGCGGCGAGCGGCCTGAAGCGCTTGGTGGGATGCTTGCGGTCAGCCTCGATGTCGACGAGGTCGTTGACGAGATAGGTGGCCGACGCCGCGAGGCAGAACGCCGCGAAGGCGAGGAAGGACCACCACATCAGCCACGGATTATCGATCTGATGGGCAAGCACGACGGGCACGAAGATGAGCCCGTTCTTGGCCCAGTGATGCGGCCTCAGTGCCTTCAGCCAGGCGCGGGGAACGATCCAGGCCGAAGTTCCGCGCGCCGCGGCGCCCGATAACCGTGTTGCATCCTGAACGTCCGCCACGTCCCTCTCCAATCCGGGTTACGAGTTCGGCAGAAAGCGCCCAAACGTCCGGAAATCCAAGGAAATTGGCCGGAAATGGCTAATGGAAGCGATTAGCGAAGAGCGTGAATCCGACGGGCCGGGTTCACGATTTCCTTTCGGGTTGCGTGCACGATGCGCGGCTGGCGAAGCCTTCGCCTGGCACGTCGCCTGCAGCCATCGCACCCGCCGGCCCGGCGATCGTCCGGAGGCGGCGCGCGGCGTCCCGCCCGGCGCCAATCTTGTCCCAGACTGACGCAAAGGACCCCTGTGCTTCGCTCTTCATCGAAACTGATGTTGCATACCGGAGCGATCATGTCGGTTGCGATCTACACGTTGTTCTGTGTCATCGTTCTCGTCAGCGCCATGGCTCGCCCGGTCGCGAACTGGGATGCGCTCGCCTACGTCGGCGCGGTCGTCAAATTCCAGGGCGAGACCAGAGCGTCAGTCATTCACGAGAAGGCCTATGATGCCGTTCGCCGGGCCGTCGCGCCGGAAGACATGCGCGATTTGACCGAGGCGGGGCACTACCGCCGCGTTCAGGCCCGCAATGCCGACGCTTTCGTCTCGATGTTGCCGATGTACGAGGTGAAGGGCGGCTATATCGCCCTTGTGTCTGCGCTGTCGCGGCTGGCTGACCCCATCAGCGTCATGCGCGGCTTGAGCCTCATTTCCACCATTGCGATGCTGATCGCCGTGGCCGTCGTGTTTCATCGTCTTGGCGCGCTGACACTGCTGGGTCTTTCCGTCCCTATCCTGTCGGCGCTGCAGATCAGGGATCTCGCAACGTTGTGCACGCCTGACGCAATGGCGGCCGCGCTCTTTGTCTGGGCAGCAGCTCTCATCATCATCAGGGGAACCCTTCGCCCCCCGCCTGCCGCCCTTGGGCTGCTCGTCGCGGCGGTGGCCCTGAGACCGGATTTGGTGGTCGCGACCGCAGGACTGCCAGTGGCGCTTGTGGTCGGATCCGCCTTCGTCGCGCTGAGGGACGGCGCGACTGTGCGCGCCGCCTTTCTTGAGGGCGTGCATGCCAGCGGTCTGGGTCCCTGGCTGGCGGCCGTCGCAGGGCTTACCGTCTACGCCGCTGCCAAATCGGGCGTTCCGCATCCCGGCTGGTGGGCGCATTTCAACTTCAGCGTCGTGGCGCAGCAGGACACGATGCAAGGCTTCGCGCCGGCCTTCGATCTGAAGGTCTATGTCGGCGCGATCGCTCGCGTGACGGTGCGGATGCTGCGCGACGAGACATGGCCATGGATCGTGCTGGCGATGGCGGCAGCCGGACTGCTCTTCATTCGTTTACGCGATCTTCATCCGGCCCTTGTCGCCCTCACTCTGTTTGCTGTCGGCATCCTCGTGACGCGGATGGTGGCGTTCCCGCTTCCCGATTCACGGCTGGCGACGCCGATCGTGGTGTTGCTGGTCATGATCGCTGCAGCGCTGGCCGCTGCGAAGATGCGGATGAGCCCACAGCAGCGAGCGTCCGCATGATCAACTGCAAGAAACTGCGCATGCCATTTGCCCACCAGCCACGTGCCGGGACGGCAGGCCGTCGCGGACTATCTGGCAATATCGCGCAAAGGGCTCGCGCATGAGCCTCGCGTTGTCCCGAACCAGCCAGCGCGGCGGACTGGACGGTGCCAATGGCATGCAGCGGTGGCGCGAGGCGCTGTTCCTGATCGTGATCATTGCGTTCTGGATCACTCTTCGTCCGTATGGCGCCTCCCGACCGCCCGAGCCGGGCGAAAGCTCGTCCGACCTTCTCAACCAGCTGACGTTCCTGGCGCTGGCCGGCGCCTGCGGCTTCGCGCTGATGCAGGCCCGCGCGCGGGCGCTGATGCCGCTGCTGCAGCTCTCCTACGGGCTCGTGCTGCTGGCGCTGTTCGTCAGCCTCGGCCAGTCGCTGGCGCCGGGCGACGCCTTCCGCGCCCTGGCCTTCACGCTCATCGCCATCTTCCTCGTGGCCTCGCT
>JAIXZF010000122.1 GCA_027489835.1 Hyphomicrobiales bacterium | reverse complement strand
TGCGCTCACGATCGATAGTCGCCGTTGATTTCGACGTAGGCCTTGGTGAGGTCGCAGGTCCAGATGGTGGCGCGGCCCTTGCCGAGCCCCATCGCGACGCGGATGGCAAGGTCCTGGCCTTTCATGTAGGCGGTGGTCGCGTCCTCCGAATAGTCGGGGTCGCGTGCGCCGGCCGTGGCCACGCGGATGTCGCCGAAATAGATGTCGAGCCTGTCACGGTCCGCCGGCTCGCCGGCCTTGCCGACGGCCATGACGACACGGCCCCAATTGGCGTCCTCGCCGGCGATCGCAGTCTTCACCAGCGGAGAGTTGGCGATCGACAGGGCGACGCGCCGGGCCGAGGCGTTGGACACGGCGCCCTCGACGGTGACGCCGACGAACTTGTTGGCGCCCTCGCCATCCTTCACCACCATGTGGGCGAGTTCCAGCAGGAGGCTCGCGAAGGCGCTCTTGAAGGCGCCGAGCCTGCGGTCCGACGCGCTCTCGATGCGGGGCGCGCCGCGCTTCGCCGCAGCCTGCGTCGCAAAGACCAGCAGCGTGTCGGAGGTCGAGGTGTCGCTGTCGACGGTGATGGCATTGAAGCTCGCCTTGACCTCGGCCGAGAGCAGCGTCTGCAGGGCCTGCGCGGAGATGGGCGCGTCGGTGAAGACGTAGGAGAGCATCGTCGCCATGTCCGGCGCGATCATGCCCGCGCCCTTGGCGATGCCCACGAGGTTCACGTCCACGCCGCCAAGCTTCACGGTGCGCGTGGCGACCTTCGGATAGGTGTCGGTCGTCATGATGGCGCGCGCGGCGTCGAGCCAGGGGCCGTCCTTGGCCGAGCGGGCGCAGGCGTCGAGCACGCCTGCGAACTTGCTGGCGTCGAGCGGCTCGCCGATCACTCCGGTGGAGGAGATGAACACCTCGCCGGGCTTGCAGCCCACGGCCGTGGCCGCGATCTCGGCGGTGAGCTTCACGGCCTGCCGGCCCTTCAGCCCGGTGAAGGCGTTGGCATTGCCGGAATTGACCACGAGCGCGCGTGCCTTGCCGCCGGCCAGCGCCTCGCGGCACCATTCGACCGGCGCGCCCGGGCATTTCGAGGTGGTGAGCACGCCCGCGACCTCGGTGCCGGGCGCCATGACCGCCATGAAAACGTCGCGGCGGTTCCTGTAGCGGATGCCGGCCTCGGCCGTCGCGAAAGTCACGCCCTCGATGGCGGGGGCGTCGGGATAGCTCTTGGGCGCGAGCGGCGAGACGGGCACATCCTTGCCGGCCATGGGATCGTTCTCCGGAACTGGGCAATGTCGGGCACCACCGCCAATGGGGCCATGGCACTACGCGGTCAAGCGGGCGGGCGGCGTCAGCCCGGCAGGCGGAAGCGGCTGGCCTCGGCCTCGTAGGCGTCGTAGCCGAGCGTCACGCGCAGTTCCGCCGCGGGCAGCGCCTCGGGAGCCTCTGCCTTGCCGGCGGCCAGCGCCGCGAGCCCGGCCTTGAGGCCGGCCAGCATCGGCGAGAGCGTGCCGGAGGGATAGGTGCCGATCCTGAAGCCGATGGCCTCGGCCTCGGCGCGCGGCGGGGTGTGATGGGGCCCCGGCGTCAGCACCGCGAAGGACGGCTTGCCCCCGGCGGCGGCGATGGCGCGGCGGCATTCGGCCTCGTCGGCGGGCGAGTCGAGAAACAGGATGTCGGCGCCCTCTGCGGCGAACATCTCGATGCGCGCCACCGCCTCGTCGATGCCGAGCAGGGGCCGGCAATCGGTGCGGGCCAGGACGAGGATGCCCGATTCCTTCGCCGCCTCGATGGCGGCGCGCATCTTCATGCGGGCCTCCTCGCGGGGCAGGCAGGGCTTGCCCTTGGCGGTGAGCGGGCGGGGCGTGACCTTGTCCTCGATGAGGATGGCGGCGGCCCCGGCGCGGCCATAGGCCCTGACGGTGCGCTGCACGTTGAGCGCATTTCCGTAGCCATGGTCGGCGTCGGCCAGCAGCAGCAGGTCGGGCGCCGCGTTGCGCGCCATCATGAAGGAATCGAACATTTCCGCGAAGGAAGCCAGGTCGAGATCGGGGCCGCCGAGCCGGCTCGCCGCGACGCAGGAGCCGGAGAGGAAAGCCGTTTCGAAGCCGGCCTCATGGGTCAGGCGCGCGGTCAGCCCGTCCCAGACGGCGGGCATGGTCAGCATGCCCGGGCGGGAGAGGAGCGCGCGCAGGCGGTCGGGAGGCGTCATGGCTGGCAGGCTTTCGCGGAAGGGACGATCACGGGGCAGGACGCCGCGTCGGGCGCCGGCCGATAGTGTCGCCCGCTTCGCAGCCCCGCAAGTGCCAATCCCGCAGGGCGGCTCCCCGGCCGCCGCGTCCGGGGCTTGCCTTCTGGAGCCGCGCTCAGGGCTTGGGCTGGTCGAGCCGCTCGAGCTTGGCCGAGCCGCGCAGGGCCAGGACAATGTCCTGCTGCGCCTTGCGGACCAGATAGGTCTCGATCTCGCCCTTCACGTCGTCAAATTTCGGGAAGGGCTTCTCGCGCTTGTCCTCGACCTTGATGACGTGCCAGCCGAACTGGGTCTGCACCGGATCGGAGACTTCGCCGACCTTCATCTCGAAGGCCTTGGCGCCGAATTGCGGCACCATGCGGTCCTGCGTGAAGTAGCCGAGGTCGCCGCCCTCCTTGCCCGAGCCGGGGTCCTTGGAGAGCTCGGCCGCGACCTTGGCGAAATCCTCGCCGCCGCGCACGCGGGCGAGGGCGGCCTTCGCCTCCTCCTCCTTCTCGACGAGGATGTGCCGGGCGCGGACTTCCGATTCCGGCTTCAGGGTCTTGAGCGTGTCGTCGTAGAGCTTGCGGGCGGCCTCGGGCGTCGCGGCGCTCTTCGTCTCGCGCGCGATGAACTCGTCCATCAGCACCTTCTGGCGGAAGTAGTTCATCCGGGCAGTAAATTCGGCGCCGTCGCCGAGCTTGGCGCGCTCGGCGGCGCGGGCCCCGATCTTGAGGTCGGCCAGATAGCCGACGAGGTAATCGCGGCGCTGCGCGGCGGGCACCTGCTGGATGCGGTCGGCGAGGTCCTCGGCGGCGAGGGAAATCTCGCGCTCCGTGATGTCGATCCCGTCGATGCGCGCCACGACCTTGTCGGCCTGGGCGAAGGCGGGCATCGCGAGCAGGAGCGCGCCGAAGGCGAGGCCGGCGGCGGAGAGGCGCGAGGGGCGATAGGCGGTGCGAATCATCGTCTTGACCTCGATGGGAACGGGCTGCGCGTCACCTGCCAGCCGCGTGCGAACTTGGCAAGCCGAGCGGGCCCGAGACGGCTTCAAGTTCGCGTCAAGGCGCATCAGGGCGCGCTGCCGAGGGCGAAGCAGCGCGATGGCGGACCGGCGCCGGCAAGCGCACTGGCAATGGCGGGGGCGGCCCCCCACATGCGGCTCTGGCGCTGGACCGCGGCCTTTGCGGCCTGTATGCGTGCGCCCAAAGACGATTGAGCACATCGGGGCCGCCGGGCCGACAGTCCGGATGCGCGTCCGCCACGAAAGACACCGCATGTTTGGCGCGTTTGCGAAGAAGCTGTTTGGTTCGGTCAACGATCGGCGGGTGAAGGGTTACAGGCCGCGCGTCGAGGCGATCAACGCGCTGGAGCCCCAGCTCGCCGCGCTGAGCGACGAGGCGCTCAAGGCGCGCACCGCCGAGTTCAGGCAGCAGCTTGCCGATGGCAAGAGCCTCGACGACCTCCTGGTGCCGGCCTTCGCCACCGTGCGCGAGGCGGCCAAACGCACGCTGGGCCAGCGCCATTACGACGTGCAGATGATCGGCGGCATGGTGCTGCACGAGGGCTCGATCGCCGAGATGAAGACCGGCGAAGGCAAGACGCTGGTCGCCACGCTCGCGGTCTACCTCAACGCTCTCGCCGGCAAGGGCGTCCACGTCATCACGGTCAACGACTACCTCGCCAAGCGCGACTCCGACTGGATGGGCCAGATCTACGGCTACCTCGGCATGACGACGGGCGTGATCGTGCATGGGCTGGACGACGACCAGCGCCACGCGGCCTATGCCTGCGACATCACCTACGGCACCAACAACGAGTTCGGCTTCGACTATCTGCGCGACAACATGAAGTATGACTTCGCGCAGATGGTGCAGCGGGGCCATGCCTACGCGATCGTCGACGAGGTCGACTCGATCCTGGTGGACGAGGCGCGCACGCCGCTGATTATCTCGGGGCCGACCGAGGACCGCTCGGACCTCTACGTCGCGCTCGACAACCTGATCCCCTCGCTCGACCGCGCCGATTACGACCTCGACGAGAAGCAGCGGCAGGTCTCGCTGACCGAGGACGGCACCACCAAGATGGAGGAGCTGATCCGCGCCGCGGGCCTGCTCAAGGAGGGCGGGCTCTACGAGGCGCAGAACGTCACCGTCGTCCACCACCTCAACCAGGCCTTGCGCGCCCACACGCTGTTCACGCGCGACAAGGACTACATCGTGCGGAACAACGAGGTCGTCATCATCGACGAGTTCACCGGCCGCATGATGCCGGGCCGGCGCTACTCGGAAGGCCTGCATCAGGCGCTCGAGGCGAAGGAGAAAGTGCAGATCCAGCCCGAGAACGCGACGCTGGCCTCGATCACCTTCCAGAACTATTTCCGCCTGTACGACAAGCTGGCCGGCATGACGGGCACGGCCGCGACCGAGGCCGAGGAATTTCAGCAGATCTACAAGCTCGACGTGGTCGAGATCCCGACCAACGTGCCCGTGCAGCGCGTCGACGAGGACGATTCCGTCTTCCGTACCTTCGAGGAGAAGGTGAAGGCGATCATCGTGGAGCTCGAGAAGGCCTCGGCCCGGATGCAGCCGGTGCTGGTCGGCACGGCCTCGATCGAGAAATCCGAGCTGATCGCCGAATTGCTGGTCAAGGCCGGCTACAAGCAGCTCGACTTCACCCAGCCCAACGCGCTCGAGAGCCTCTATAAGGCGGCGCGCGACGGCAAGGCGACGAAGCAGTTCGCGGTGCTGAACGCGCGCTTCCACGAGCAGGAAGCCTACATCGTGGCGGAAGCGGGCGTGCCCGGCGCGATCACCATCGCGACGAACATGGCCGGCCGCGGCACCGACATCAAGCTCGGCGGCTCGGTCGAGATGCGTATCCGGACCGAGACGGCCGGCATGGAGGATGGCCCCGAGAAGGAGGCCCGCATCGCCTCGATCAAGGAGGAGGTCGAACGCTTCCGCCAGATCGTGCTGAACGCCAAGGAAGAGGTCGAGACCGAGCCGGCCAAGGGCTCGCGCCCGGCCCGCACCGTGACGATGCCCGGTGGCCTCTACATCATCGGCACGGAGCGGCATGAGAGCCGCCGCATCGACAACCAGCTGCGCGGCCGCTCCGGCCGGCAGGGCGACCCCGGGCGCTCCAAGTTCTTCCTGTCGCTGCAGGACGATCTGATGCGCATCTTCGGCTCCGACCGCATGGACGGGATGCTGCAGAAGCTCGGCCTTCAGGAAGGCGAGGCCATCATCCATCCCTGGATCAACAAGGCGGTGGAGAAGGCGCAGGGCAAGGTCGAGGCGCGCAACTTCGACATGCGCAAGAACATCCTGAAATACGACGACGTGATGAACGACCAGCGCAAGGTGGTGTTCGAACAGCGCCGCGACTTCATGCGCCAGGCGTCGATCCGCGAGACCATCAACGAGATGCGCAGCCAGGTGGTGGACGACGCGGTGCGCCATCACATCCCCGAGGATGCCTATCCCGAGCAGTGGGACGTGCCGGGCCTCAAGGCCGAGGTGCTGAACACGCTCAACCTCGACCTTCCGGTCGACGAGTGGGCGAAGGAGGAGGGCATCGCCGACGAGGAGATGCGCGAGCGCCTGCTGAAAGCCGCCAATGACGACTACGCCGCCCGCATCGAGCGCAATGGCGACGAGGTCATGGTCTATGTCGAGAAGCAGGTGCTCCTGCAGATGCTCGACCATCTCTGGCGCGAGCATCTCGTCACGCTCGAGCATCTGAGGCAGGTGGTGGGCTGGCGCGGCCTCGCCCAGCGCGACCCGCTCAACGAATACAAGTCGGAGGCCTTCCAGCTGTTCGACGGCCTGATCGACCGGCTGCGCGAGCAGGTGACGGCGCAGCTGATGCGCGTCGAGGTGCGCTTCGAGGAGCCGCCCGCCGACGCGCAGCCCGCGATGGGGCAGGCGCCTCTGGAGCTGCAAGCCTCGGCCAGCCAGCTCGGCTATGCGGCGGAGGCCGTGGAGCCCTCGCGGCGCGACCCGAACGATCCCTCGACCTGGGGCCGCGTCGGGCGCAACGAGCCCTGCCCCTGCGGCTCGGGCAAGAAGTTCAAGCACTGCCACGGGCAGTTCGCGTGATCAGACCAGCCGCTTGACCATGTGCACCAGCACGCGGTCGGGCAGCTCCTCCTCGCGTTCCACGTCAAAGCCCAGCCGGCGGTACCAGGCGATACGGTCGGTCAGCCGTGATCCTGTGTAAAGCCGGATGATCTTTTGGCCGCTTTGCAGCGTCACTGCTTCGGCATGGCGCATCAGGGCTGTGCCGACGCCGACTCCTTGCCCGTCAGGATCGGACGCCACGCTCCAGATCAGCGCATCGTCTGGGCGCAGATCCATGATGAGGACGCCCGATAAATTGGGTCCGGCAAAGGCGAGCCAGCTCTGCATCCTGTCGAGAAGAGCGGCGTAATCGACAAGAAGCGGGAGCGGCTCCACCCCCAGGAGCGCCCGGTTCGCCGCGTAGGCGCGATGCTGCAGCCGCACGATGCCGGCCAGATCGTCCGCCGCGGCTGGCCGGATGCTCAAGGCGACCTGGCTCACAGGCTGATCCGTCCGCGCGCCACCAGCGCCTTCATCCGCGCATCATGCCCGCGCCAGCCGACGCGGCTTTGCAGCCTGCGGCCGGAGGCGAGGCGCCTGGCAGCCTGCTGTGTCCCGATGGCGACGCCCATGCGAGTGACGTCGGCACGGAAGCCGAAGCTGGGCTCTGGCACGTCGCCCGTCACCGCGTAGCCGAGCGAGGCCATGTGGGCGCGGACGCGCTCGCAATAGCGCACAGACAGCACGGAGAAGCGTGTTTCGTTGTGGCCCGCGCGATACTTCATCGCCGCCGTGCAGATGTCGCCCTTGGCCAGCCGCCAGGCTCCGGCGAGATAGCGCACCCCGAGGCGGATGTTGGTTTCCGGTTCGGCGAGTTCGGCTGCCGTGCCTCCGAAGCCGAGCAGCCTCGCCGTCGGCGGCATGACCTGCATCAGACCGATTTCCCCAGCGGCTCCCCTGGCACCGGGCCTGTAGCCGCTTTCGACGCGCATCACGGCATCGGCCATGGCGAAGGGCAGGCCCTCGGCCTCGGCGAGGCGGCGGGCGATGTCGCGATACGACTGGACGGGATCGGCGGCGGCCGGGCGCGCGGCGACGAGGGCGGCGGTGACGAGGCAGGCGGCCAACAGGACGGCGCCGAGCGCGCCCGATGGGCGGGAGCGCGTCATCGCCGGCGCGTCAGTCCCCGGTGCGCGCGGCTCCGGCGCGGGCGAGGCTCAGGCCGGCGGAGGCGCCGAGCGAGGCCTGCGGCGCGGGCCTGGGCTGGCCCTCGGCCCGGCGGGGCGGCAGCGGCGCGCGGGTCGGCTGCGGCACTGCATTGTCCCTGATCTCGACGGCGGTCTCGGCTGCCGGCGCGCTGCTCGCGAAGGGGTTGAACGACATCACGCGCTGGAGGATCGAGCCATCGGCGGAAGCCGCCTGGGAAGGCGCCGCCGAAGCAGCGCCGGGCGCGGGAGCCGCGGGCGCGCGTGCAATGTCGGTGGTCGCGGGCGCTGCGGCGGGCGCCGTTGGCGGACGCGGCGTGGCGTTGGCGGGCAGCGCCACCGGCCGCGTGGTGGCAGAGGCGAGCGCGGGGCCAGCCGTGGCGGGCGCGGCAGCCGGCGCGGAAGCGGCGGCAACGGCCTCGCGCCTCGGACGGCCGCTCGAATCGATGGCGATCTCCTGCGGGCCGGCGATGATCGCGTCGGGGCGGCTGACGCCGACGGCGCGCGAGCCCCAGGCCGCGTTGCGCTCCAGCGCCTCGCTGCCGGAGGCGACGAGCACCTCGGTGAACTTCTGGTGCTGGCCGCCATCCTGATAGACCAGCTTGATCGCGGGCGTGCCCTTGGCCACGAGGGCTGC
>JAIXZF010000436.1 GCA_027489835.1 Hyphomicrobiales bacterium | reverse complement strand
TGGGCGGCCACTTCCGGCATCGAGCGCTCCATGAAGAAGCGGGCGACGGTGAGCTTCTGGTTCATGCGCTCGGTGGAGCCGTTGGCGCCGGCCTTGAGCTTGTCGAGCGCCACGCGCGCCATCTTGGCGTGCATGTAGCCGAGCGCCACGATGCCGAACAGGTGCATGTAATCATGCGCGCCTGCGCCGGCATTGTTGGGATTGGCCAGGCCGTTCTGCATGAACCACATCGTGGCCTGCTGCAATTGCTGCAGCGAGCCCGAAAGCGGGCCGACATAGGGCTTCATGGCCTCGTCCGCAGCGTTCTCCTGGCAGAACTGCCCGACCTCGCCGAAGAAGGCCATGATGGCGCGGCCGCCGTCGCGGCCGAGCTTGCGGCCGACCAGGTCCATGGCCTGCACGCCGTTGGCGCCTTCGTAGATCATGGCGATGCGGGCATCGCGCACGAACTGGCTCATGCCCCATTCCTCGACATAGCCATGGCCGCCGAACATCTGCTGGGCCTTCACGGTGTTGTCGAAGCCGACATCCGTGAGCACGCCCTTGATGACCGGCGTCATCAGGCCCATGTGGTCGTCCGCCGCCTGGCGCTCGGCGGCGTCCCCGGAACGGTGGGCGACGTCGGCCTTGAGCGCGGTCCAGACCACGAGCGCGCGGGCCGCCTCGTTGAAGGCGCGGATCGACATCAGGTTTCGGCGAACGTCCGGGTGGACGAGCAGCGTGTCGGCCGGCTTGTCAGGCTCGGCGGCGCCGGTCAGGGCGCGGCCCTGGCGGCGGTCCTTGGCGTAGGCGAGCGCGTTCTGGTAGGCGACCTCGGAGCAGCCGAGCCCCTGGATGCCCACCGCCAGCCGCGCCTCGTTCATCATCACGAACATGGCGTTGAGGCCCTTGTTCTCGGTGCCGACGATCCAGCCGGTAGCGCCGTCATAGTTCATGACGCAGGTCGAATTGGCGTGGATGCCCATCTTGTGCTCGATCGAGCCGCACGAGACTCCGTTGCGGGCGCCGAGCGAGCCATCGGCATTGACCATGAACTTCGGCACCACGAAAAGCGTGATCCCCTTGGTGCCCAGCGGCGCACCCTCGATGCGGGCCAGCACGAGGTGGACGATGTTGTCGGCCATGTCGTGCTCGCCGGCCGAGATGAAGATCTTGGTGCCGGAAATCGCGTAGGAGCCGTCGCTGTTCGGCACGGCCTTGGTCTTGAGCAGCCCGAGATCCGTGCCGCAATGCGGCTCGGTCAGGTTCATCGTGCCCGTCCACTCGCCGGAGATCATCTTCGGGAGGTAGGTCTCCTTGATCTCCTGCGACGCATGCTCGATCAGCGCGGCGACGGCGCCCTGCGTCAGGCCGGGATACATGCCGAGCGCGAGGTTCGAGGACGACAGAAACTCCTGCATGATGGCATTCAGCGTCGAGGGCAGGCCCTGGCCGCCGAATTCCTCCGGGGCCGGCAAGCCGAGCCAGCCGCCCTCGCGGTAGGCGGCGTAAGCTTCCTTGAAGCCCTTGGGCGTCGTCACCCTGCCGTCCGGATGGCGGGTGCAGCCCTCCTTGTCGCCGGACAGATTCAACGGCTGGAAGATCTCCTCGCAGAGCTTGGCGCCTTCGCCGAGGACCGCTTCGATCAGGTCGGGCGTGGCGTCGGCGAAGCCTGGCAGGTTGTTGTAGCGGTCGATCTGGAACACGTCGTTCAGCAGGAACATCACGTCTTCAACGGGCGCCTTGTAAACCGGCATCTTCATCCTCCCAGGCTGCGGGCCGTTAGATCGGCCGGACATGTGGCATCCGCAAGACGGCCTGCCGGCGATCGTGGAAACCAGATTGTTCATATGTAAACTATCTGGCCGGATTTGAAAAGTGCCCACGAACCGAATCTTGCTGGGAGGCCGGGTCGACGGACGCAACGCGAAAGCCCCGCTCATGGCGGGGCTTCACGCAGACGGCTATGAACGGTGGGGTCGGCAATCTCGTCCTGAAGCGCTCGCACCCAGGCGCGCCCGCTCCCCGCCGACTGTCTCAGCCAGCGATCAGGGCGGCGCGTCGCTCCTCGAGTTCGGCGATCGCGGCCTCGCACTCCTCAAGCTGGCTGCGCAGCAGCTTCAGTTGCTCCTCGACCTGCGGCAGCGTCAGCTTGAGGCCGGAGCGGCTTTCCGCATTCTGGGCGACCATGGCCCTGATCTCCGTGAGCGTGAAGCCCAGCTTCTTGCCCTTGAGGATGAGGGCCAGGCGGGCGCGGTCGCTCTCGGAGTAATAGCGGTTCATGCCTTCGCGCCGCGGCGTCAGAAGTCCGCGCGCCTCGTAAAAGCGCAGGGTCCTCAGGGTCACGTCGAAATCACGCGCGATGTCCCCGATCGTCGACCATTCCGATTCGACCGAGGACGGTCCTTCCGCGCTGTCGTATTCCGACATCTGGTAGCTTGCTGGCATGTGAGGTTCATCCTGATCAAACTGGGGCGCAACCCTGGGCGCGGCCATCGATGCGTTTGCACCAATTCCCGCTCTCGCCGCGCGCGAAGTCAATGAAAATCTAAATAATCGGGGATTCGTGAGGCCTTATTCGATCGGGTCGCGGAAGACACCGAGGCCGACGCGCCTGATCGCCGCCCAGTAACCAAATTGCAAGACCTCTTAACGCTCTGTTTACCATAGAACGGAAAAAGTGGCCGCATCGGGTTCTGGTTGTGATGCTCCTGTGATTCGCGCGTCCCGCGCGGCTCCGGAATCAGCGCAGCCCCTTGCGAAGGCGCCAAGCGGGGCGCGCCGGGCGGGACCCTGATACGAGCGCCCCGCCGCGAGTGACCGATGGCCCAAAGCCTGCCCTGGAGCGTGAAGGGGATCGACGCCGACACCCGCGAAGCGGCTCGCGATGCCGCGCGCAAGGCCGGCATGAGCGTCAGCGACTGGCTCGAGCATGTGATCCGCGAGCAGGCCCTCAAGAGCGAGGGTTCCGATGCGGGCGCAACGCCGGCGGATCTGCAGGACAGGCTCAGGCGGCTGTCGCATTCGGGCTCGCGGCAGGCGATGGAGCGCGGCGCCCAGCGTGGCCGCCAGGGCGGCCCGAACGAGATCGAGGCGCTGATCAACCACGCGGCGCAGCTCGAATCACGCACGCGCGAGAGCGAGGCCAAGACCACGCAGGCGCTGGAATCCATCATCGGCTGGATCGAGAAGGCCGAGAGCCGCATGTCCGCCGCCGAGCGCGCGGCCGCAGAGCGGCAGGAGCGCGCCACCAGCGTGATCGCCGACGCGATCAAGACCGTCAGCTCGCGCGTCGCCGATGTCGAGCGCCGTGCCGTGGGCGGGGCGGAGCCGATCGCGAGGGATGTCGCCATGCGCGCGGCCGCCGGCCCGGACCGCCGCACGCCCTTCTCGCGCGAGGCGCTGGGCCAGGCGGTGTCCGAAATCCAGTCCCGGCAGCGCGAGCTCGACCAGGGCACGGCGCGTCCGAGGCCATCCGCGATCCTGCACAATCTGCGCGAGGACAGCGCGCGGTTCGCCGCCGGCCATCAGGTCGAACGGCGCATGGGCGACCGACGCGCCGAGGTCACGCCGATCATGAACGGGCTGCGCTCGGACCTGGCCCAGCTCAAATCCGAAATCTCGCGTCTGTCCGAGAATCCGGGAGCCTCGCGGCTCGAGGACAGCATCCGCGA
>JAIXZF010000411.1 GCA_027489835.1 Hyphomicrobiales bacterium | reverse complement strand
GCGGGCGCTGCTCGGGCGTGATCGACTTCTATTTCGCGGCGAACGACGCTCTGGCCTTTGACCTCGCCATCGGCCTCAATGCCTGGTGCTTCGAGCCCGACGCGTCGTTCAACCTGACCAAGGGGCAGGCCTTGCTTGCAGGCTACGAGCAGGTGCGGCGGCTCGAGGCTGCGGAGGTCGAGGCCCTGCCGCTGCTGGCGCGGGGCGCTGCGCTGCGCTTCCTGCTGACGCGCACGGTCGATCTGCTCGACGTGCCCGCAGGCGCGCTCGTCAAGCCGCATGACCCGATGCCCTATGACCGGCGGCTCGCCTTCCATCGCCGCGTCGCCCATGCCGCCGAATACGGATTGACCCGATGAGCGAAGCCGCAGCGCGCCCCGAGCGGGTGGTCGTGTTCACCGACGGCGCCTGCTCCGGCAACCCCGGCCCGGGCGGCTGGGGCGCGATCCTCACTTTCGGCGCGGTCGAGAAGGAGCTGTGCGGCGGCGAGGCCATGACCACGAACAACCGCATGGAGCTGATGGCCGCGATCAGCGCGCTCGAGGCGATGAAGCGGCCCTGCACCGTCGAGCTGCACACCGACAGCCAGTATGTCCGGAACGGCATCACCAGCTGGATCCACAACTGGAAGCGCAATGGCTGGCGCACCGCCGACAGGAAGCCGGTGAAGAACGAGGATCTGTGGCGGCGCCTCGATCAGGCGCTCGCCATCCACAAGGTGGATTGGCGCTGGGTCAAGGGCCATGCGGGCCATGAGATGAACGAGCGTGCCGACGCGCTCGCCCGCGCCGGGTTGAAGGGGCGCTGAGCGCCGCTCAGGCCGCGCCGCGGCTCGCGGGCTGAACTCCGGCGCAGGTCGCGAACACGTCGCCGGCCTGGCGCACCCGGTTCCGGCCTGCCTGCTTGGCGGCATAGAGGGCGCGGTCGGCCTCGTGCATGGCGGCGTCGAAGTTGCCCGCCTCGCCCCAGGGCGCGACCCCGAAGCTGCAGGTGACCATGACCGGCCCGAGCGCGCCGGCCACCGGTGCGGTGGCGATGCGGATTCGCGCAGCCTGCGCGGCGGCCTCGGCCTCGCCGACGGGCAGCGGCAAGACGCAGACCAGCTCGTCCCCGCCGAGCCGGCTGACGAAGCCGCACATTTCGTTCGCAAGGTCGAACAGAACGCTCGCGACATGGCGGATCACATCGTCGCCCAGCCCGTGGCCGTGGCGGTCGTTGACCTGCTTGAAGCAGTCCACATCCACCGCGATCACGCTCCGTGGTCCCAGGCGCGCCGCCCATTCCTGCGCCGCGGCGAACAGCCCGCGCCGGTTGAGTGCGCCGGTCATCGGATCGAGATGCACCAGTCCCCGCAGGATGTCGCCTTCGCTGCGCTGGCGGCTGATCTCGTGATGCAGTTGCTGGCGCTCGCGCTCGAGAACGACGTTGGCCATCTTCAGCATGGTGATGTCGGAGATGTGCATCAGCGCCCCGTCGAACAGCGGCGTGATCTGGAACCTCAGGAACCGCGTCGCGCCATCCCGTTCGATCGCCGCTTCATGGATTCGCATCTGGCGGGACATGATCACGTCCTGCACGGTCGGCCAGAGGTCGAGCCCGGCGCAGGGGGCCATCAGCGCCTCGAGCGTCAGCCCCTCGATATCCGCGCTTTCCGCCATCAGGAGCGTCCGCGCGGCCGGGTTCGCCGTATGCACCACCGCGCCGCAAGGCTCGCCGGACGCGGTGCGGACGGAACCCAGCGCCACGATGCCGTCCGACAGCACGTTCATGATCGCCTGCAGGAAGTCCTGCTGGAACTCCCGCGGGCGGTTGTAGACGATGAAGGCGACCTCGCCGTCCTCGCGCTGCACCGGCAGGATGAGTCGTTCCCAGGTGTGGACGAGGTTGGCCCTGATCGACCGATGGATCGTGAACAGCGGGGCGCGCGAGGCGATCACCCGCGCATAGGCTCCCTCGAAGAAGGCGCGAAGCGGCCCTTCGAAATCGGAGGTGGACTTGCCCTGCATGTCGAGGCCGGCGACGTCCCGGATGCCGCTGCCATAATAGGAGTAGCAATACGAGCCGTCGCCCGTCGGCTCAAGGCGCATGAGGAAGGGTGCAAACTTGGGCAAGGTTGCAACGTCAAAGTCGACCAGAAGTGGAACGGCGCCGTCTTTCTGCAACTTGCAGTAGAATTGATGCAGATCGATGATGTCGCGATGCTGCACACGCTCTTCAAAGTCGCTGGCGTGGACTTCGCAATACAGTCGATGTGGCACGCGTCGAGCTCTCTCAGGGTCGAGGAACTATCGGCGTGGACAGTAAAAGCGATCTTAACATCGACGGCCAGAATGGCACAAACCCCCTATTTTTGAGGGTTCCTGCGCTTTGAGCCGGCAAGGGCGGTCACAGCATCTTTCGATACTGGATGAAGCCGCTGCGGTCGGCGATGCGTCCGTAGAGCTTCATCGCTTCCTCGTTCGACTCATGCGTCAGCCAGTAGACGCGCGAGCAGTCCCTGGACTTCGCCTCGGCATAGACGGCTTCGATGAGCGCGCGGCCGAAGCCGCCGCCGCGCAACCCCGGATCGACGAACAGATCCTGCAGGTAGCAGTAATCGCCCGACGTCCAGCAACTCGGATGCATGATCCAGTTGACCATGCCCACGGCCTTGCCATCCGCATGGGCAAGGAATCCGCCCATCGGCAGCAGCCCGCCCGTCAGCCGCGCGAAGGTCAGGCGGGTGACATCGTCGGCCACGCTGGCCTTGTAGAAAGTCAGGTAGCCCTGCCAGAGCGGCTCCCAGGCGTCGAAGTCGCCCGCCGAGAGGGCGCGTATGGTGGGGGTCAAGGCGACTTCCTCCGGGTGGAGAGCCCCGGCGCCTGGCCGGGGCCGTCAGGTCTGGCTTCAGGCGCCGGTGAGGTGGGCGAGCAGCGCGTCGGCGCCTGAAACCTCGGCCTTGCCCGGTCCTTCCTCGACCGCGAGGCGCTCAACGACGCCGTCATTGACCAGCATCGAGAAGCGCTGGAAGCGCGTGCCGAGGCCGAAGCCCGAGCCGTCCAGCGTCAGGCCGAGCGCCTTGGCGAAGTCGGCGTTTCCGTCGGACAGAAACTCGATCTTGTCGGCGGCGCCGGTGTCCTTGGCCCAGGCGTTCATGACGAACACGTCGTTCGTCGCGACCACCGCGATAGCGTCGACGCCCTTGGCCTTGATCTCGTCGGCCTTGGCCAGGAAGCCCGGCAGGTGGTTGCGGTGGCAGGTGGGGGTGAAGGCCCCCGGCACCGCGAACAGCACGACCTTGCGGCCGGCGAAGATCTCGTCCGTCGTCTTCGCGGCCGGGCCGTCCGGAGTCATGATGCGCAGCGTGCTCTGCGGCAGCCGATCGCCGACATTGATCGTCATGGGAAGTGTCTCCTGTTGAGGGGCATGGTCATGAAGGTTGCATGGGATACGCCGCCGCGGCGGGGGCAGACCAGCCCTGACCGCATCAGGGCCGGGGCGCGGTCACCTCGAGGTCGAACCGGATCTCGCTCGATTGCGGCGTGCCGGTGACGGTCAGCACCAGCGGCACGAGCCCGACGACATTCTTCGGGCGGTCGTCGATCGGCACCCGCAACAGGATCTTCTCGCTGTCCGACTGCAGCATGGCCGGCGCGCCGAATAGCCAGCCATCCGGCCCTTCGAGGAACACCTCACCGAGCGCCGCGCCCTGGGGCATGGCGATGGCCACGTCGACAGCCTTGCGCCCCTTCTCGGGCACGAAGGTGGCGGACAGCAGCCCAGGGCTCTCGTCGATCTTGCCCGGCTCCTTGAGCCTCGGGATCTGCGCGCGGAACTGGTTCAGCGAAGCGGTCTGCGTCGTCTCTGCCGCATCCGGCAATTTGAGGGACACCTCGGCCTTGACCGGGATGCAGATGCGCTCGCACACCGCGTAGTCGAGCTTGAGCGCCAGCGTGGTCGGCTTGGCCCCGTCGGCCGGTCGGATCAGCACGGGAAAGATCACACGGTCCTTGTAGCCGATCGTGGTGATGCCGAGGTCGACGAAGCGTTTCGGCGCGGGCCAGCGCACGGAGACGGAGCCGGCATTGTCGGACGCCGCCCAGTCGAAGCTCGGCGGAACGCCGGCGTCGCCGGGAACGCGCCAGTAGGTCTTGAAGCCATCCTTCAGCCTGATCTCGACGCCGACGCGATAGGCGCCATCGGCCGTCTTGCCGCCTGCTATCAGCCTGACGGCGGAGTGCGTTCCGGCCGACCAGACCGACGCGGCCTCGTCCGGCTGCGCCGCGAGGGGCGTGCCTAGCAGCGATGCAAAGCCAGCGATGAGAACGAAGTGACGCATTTTCCTCCTCTTATCCGGTCTTGGCCGGGAAGGCGAGACACCAATCCGTCATTGCGCCTGCGGGGTTAATTCGCATTGCGGGCGAATTTTGTGACGCCAACCGGGCAGGGGCGGTTTCCTTCCCGTCGTGCTCGTCCTAGCATGACCTCATGAAGATCGGTGACGGCGCCAAATCGGCTGGCCGCAGCTATCTCGACGGCCAGTGCCTGATCGCCATGCCGGGGATGCGCGACGAGCGCTTCCAGCGGACGGTCGTCTACGTCTGCGCCCATTCTGACGAGGGCGCGATGGGCCTCGTCATCAACCGCAGCGCGCCCGAGCTCCAGCTCGCCGAGCTTCTGGTGCAGCTCGGCATCGTCGATCAGGGCTCGGAAATCAGGCTTCCCGCGGCCAGCCAGGGCGTGCAGGTGCTCAGGGGAGGGCCTGTGGAAACCGGGCGCGGCTTCGTGCTGCACAGCTCCGACTACTTCATGGAGTCCTCGACGCTGCCGATCGACGACGGCGTCTGCCTCACACACACGATCGACGTGCTGCGCGCCATCGCCAGCGGCGACGGACCCCGGCAGGCCTTCCTCGCGCTCGGCTACGCCGGATGGGGCGCCGGACAGCTCGAGAACGAGATCCAGGCCAATGGCTGGCTGCATTGCGAGGCCGACGCCGAACTTTTGTTCGATCTCGCGCTCGACACCAAATATCAGCGCGCGCTCTCAAAGCTCGGCATCGAGCCTGGCCGGCTCTCGGTCGCCGCCGGCCGCGCCTGAGCGGGCCGGCCGTCGCTCGGGGTCAGGCCGCCTTCTCCACGGCGCCGACAAGACGCCGCGCTTCGCCCGCGCTCATCGGCTCGCCGAAAGCGAAGCCCTGCGCATACTGCGCGCCCATCTGGAACAGCTCGATCGCGTCGGATTCGCTTTCGACCCCCTCGGCCACCACGTCCATTCCGAGGTCGGCGGCCAAAGCGAGGATCGAGCGCAGGATCACCGGCTGCTTGCCCTTCGACATCTGCCTGACGAAGCTCTGGTCGATCTTGATGGTGTCGAACGGGAAGCGCTCGAGATAGGCGAGCGATGAATACCCGGTGCCGAAATCGTCGAGCGAGAGGCCGGCGCCCAGCGCCCTGATCCGCGCCAGCATTTGCGCCGCATACTCTGGATTTTCCATGACGAGGCTCTCGGTCAGCTCCAGCTTCAGCGTCTGCGGCAGGACGCGGTGGCGGCCGAGCGCCATCTTCACGTCGTGCAGCAGATCATGCCGCAGCAATTGGCGGCTGGAGATGTTGACCGAGGCGAACACCGGCGGATCGACGTCGAGCGCCGCCTGCCAGGCCGAAAGCTCGCGCGCCGTGCGTTCGAGCACGAACGCCCCGAGCTCGACGATGAGCCCCGTCTCCTCCGCCACCGGGATGAAGACATGCGGCGGGATGCGTCCTTCCTTCGGGTGGTCCCAGCGCAGCAGCGCCTCGAAGCCGGCGATGGTGCGGTCCTCGAGCCTGACGATGGGCTGGAAATAGACCTTGAGCTCGTTGCGCTCCAGCGCCCGGCGCAGGTCGCTCTCGAGCGCCAGCCGGTCGTTGCGGTCGGTCCGCATTGATGGCCTGAAGGTCTCGACGCGGTCGCCGCCCTGTCGCTTGGCCTGGACCATGGCGAGCTCGGCGTTCTTCAGCACATCGTCGCGTCGCGTGTTGGCGGCGCCGTCATAGAAGGTCATGCCGATTGACGCGGTCATGAAGATCTCGCGGCCGGAATAGGTGATCGGCGTGTTGACGGCGCGCCTGATGAGCTCACTGAGCTGCGTCAGGCGTTCCGGCTCTCGCTCGGACAGGATGATCAGGGCAAACTCGTCGCCGGCCACGCGGGCCAGCGTGTCCTGCGGCCGGAGGAGGCGCGCAAGGCGCCTGGCAATGGTGAGCAGTATCGAATCGCCGGCCGCCATGCCGACGGATTCGTTGACCTCCTTGAAGCGGTCGAGATCGACGGTGATCACGGTGGGCCTGAGAAGGTCGTCGAGGCGCGCGAGGCCGAGCGCCGCCTCGAGCCGATCCTGGAAGAGCTGGCGGTTCGGCAGCCCCGTGAGGTTGTCGTGAACCGCATCGTGCATCAGGCGCTCCTGCGCCAGCCGCTCGTCGGTGACGTCCGTGATCGTGCCGACGACGCGGATCACCTCTCCGTCCGATCCCATGATCGGGCGCGCCTTCACGAGGTGCCAGTGATAAGGCCCGCTCGCGGCCCTGAGCCTGAGATCGAGATTGATGCGCCCGCGGCGATGCTCGATCAGGCCGGCCAGCGTCATGCGCCACGCATCGCGGTCGGCCGGGTGCAGATGGTCAAGCCATCGCGCCGCCTGCCCGGCCAGCGAGCCGGGCGCGAGCCCCAGCGAGGCTTCGAGCTCGGGCGAGACATGGACTTTGTCGGCGCTCACATCCCAGTCGAACACCACGTCGCCCGAGCCGGTCAGCGCCAGCGCCTTGCGCTCAGCATCTGTGATGACGCCCGAGGCCATGCCGCCGCCTGCGATGGCGTGCTGCAGCACCGTGAAGCCGATCAGGATGACGAGGAGCACGAGGCCGCCGATCAGCGCCGGAGGCACGAGGTCGCGCGTCAGCAGGCCCGACACCGTGAAGGCCGCGGCCGTGACCCAGACGCAGAGCAGGAACCAGGTGGGGATCAGCATGATGGCGCGGTCGTAGCCGTGCGTGGCGAGGTGCAGCACGAGCACGAAGCCGATGGCGGCGATGGCGGCGATCGACATCCGCGCAACGCCGGAGGCCACCGGCGGGTCGAACACGGCGAGCGCGATAAGGCCCGCGAGGCCGATGAGCCACGCTGCCGTGATGTGCCCATAGCGGACGTGCCAGCGCGCGAGGTTGAGATAGGCGAAGAGGAACACCAGAAGCGTCGCGGCGAGCACCGCCTCCGCTCCGGCGCGGTAGATCCGCTCGGCGGAGGGCGAGAGCGGGAAGATGCGCTGGAAAAAGCCGAAATCCAGCCCGGCATAGGCAAGGACCGCCCAGGCGAGCGCCGCCGAGGCCGGGAAGATCACCGCGCCCTTCACCACGAAGGTGATGGTGAGGAACAGCGCCACCAGCCCGGCGATGCCGATGACGATGCCCTTGTACAGCGTCAGGCCGTTCAGCTTCTGGCGGTAGGCGTCGGGCTCCCACAGATAGAGCTGGGGCAGCCTGCTGCTCTGCAGTTCGGCGACGAAGGTGATCGTGGCGCCGGGGTCGAGCGTGATCAGGAAGACGTCGGCCTCCGCGCTTTCCTCGCGCTCGGGCCTGAGGCCCTGGCTTGCCGTCACCGCCTCGATGCGAGACGAGCCGAGATCGGGCCAGATGACGCCCGAGCCGATCAGCCTGTGGAAAGGCGCGACCAGGAGGCGGTCGATCTGCTCGTCGGAGTCGTTCTTGAGCGCGAAGACGATCCAGTCGGGCCGCGAGCCCTGTTCGCGCGCGCGGACCGCGATGCGCCGCACGATGCCGTCCGCGCCCGGTGCGGTCGAAATCTGGATGACGTCGCCGTCGGAGCGGTTGCGCGTGACGCTGTTGGTCAGGTCCAGCGCCGGCACGTCGACGGGCACCCGCACGGCCTCGATCGCCAGCGCGGCCTGTCCGGTCGCGGCCGCCAGCAGAAGGCCGAGCAGCAGGCGCTTGATGAGGGTCAGAGAACGCACGGGATCGTGGAAGCCTGATGCCTTGGACGGATGGCCCGGGAGGGCCGTTCTGCGCGGGTCGTTCCGATCGCTGGTTCTGGCCCGGTCACTTGCGTCAACTGGTACCCACAGCTCATGGCGAGGGCAAGGCGGCTGAACTGTCCAGCCACAGTTATCGGCGCGGGTCGGAGGCGAGCTGCGCATACAGCAGGTGATCCTCCCACCGACCTGCGATGCACAGATACTGGCGCGCGAAGCCCTCGCGCTGGAAGCCGACGCGCTCCAGCAGGGCCCGGGACCGATGGTTGGACGGCAGGCACGCGGCCTCGATGCGGCGCAGGTGCAGATCGTCGAAGGCGTGCCGTGCCACGGCCTTGACCGCCCGTGTCATGTAGCCCTGCCCGCCATAGGGCTCGCCGAGCCAGTAGCCCATGGTGCAGGCCTGCGCGACCCCGCGCCTGACGAGCCCCAGCGTGACGCCTCCGACCAGCGCCTGGTCCTGCATGCGGAAGATCAGGAAGGCGTAGGCCTCGTCGGCGTCCGCTTCCACGGCGGCGCGCTTCACGCGCTGGCGGAAGGCGCGGCGGGTGAGATCCTCCTCGCTCCACAGCGGCTCCCACGGCTCGAGGAAAGCCCTGCTGCGCGTCCTCAGGCTGGCCCACTCCTCATGGTCCTCCAGCACCGGCGCGCGCAGCATCACCCCATCGCCCTTGATCTGGACGCGAGGCGTGGTATCGGCTGCGAAGCGGAAGAGGGCCATGGGGGATGCCGTTGAGGGGCTTCAGTGTGCGCCCGAAGCGGTCAGGTCGGCAAGCTTCAAATCTCCGGGGCGAATTTTCGGCCCGACCATGGAGAGCGTGGGCGGCGAGGCGAGCACGCCGAGCGCCGCGGCGCGCACATCCCCGGCCGTCACCGCCTCGATCCGGGCCGCGATCTCCCCGCGCGAGATGACCCGCCCGAAGGTCAGCACCTGCCGCGCCAGCTGCTCGACCCGCCCGCCGGGCGTCTCCAGCGCGCCGAGCAGGCCGACCTTCATCTGCGCCCGGGCCCTCTGGACTTCGTCCTCGGTCACGGTCTGGCCGGCGTCCCGCAGGCAGTGCATCGCGACTCGAACGAGTTCGGGAATGTCCTTCGGCGCCGCGCCCGCGCCGATGCCGAATACGCCGGTGTCGGTGAAGGCCCAATGGAAGGCGTCGATGGCGTAGGCGAGGCCCCGCGACTCGCGCACCTCCTGGAACAGCCGCGACGACAGGCCGCCGCCCATGACCGTGGCCAGGACCTGCAGCGGATAATGGCCGCCTCCAGTGAAGGGCGCGCCCCGGAAGCCGAGCACAAGATGGCTCTGGTCCGTGCGCACCACCCGCCGCGTCTCCCCGCCGGTGTAGGACGCCGGGACATGGATCGGGCGCGCGGCGGCGCTGCGCGGCAGTGCGGCGAAGGCGCTCTCGGACAGGGCCACGAGCGTTGCGTGATCGACTGCTCCCGCGGCCGCGACGACCATGTTCCCGGCCGTGTAGTGCTCCGCCAGATAGGCGCGGATCGCGTCGGCGTCGAAGCTGCCCACCGTTTCGGGTGTCCCGAGGATCGGCCGGCCGAGGGGCTGTTCGGCGAAGACGCGCGCCATGAACATGTCGTAGACGAGGTCGTCGGGCGTGTCCTCGACGGCGGCGATCTCCTGCAGGATGACGCCCTTCTCGCGCGCCAACTCGTCGGCCGCGAAGCTGGAATTCAGCAGGATGTCGGCCAGCACGTCGATGGCGAGCGGCAGATCCTCCTCCAGCGAGCGGGCCGTGTAGCAGGTGTATTCGATGCTGGTGGCGGCGTTGATGTCGCCGCCCACGGCCTCGATCTCCTCGGCGATCTGCCGCGCGCTGCGCCGCGCCGTGCCCTTGAAGGCCATGTGCTCGAGCAGATGCGCGAGCCCGTGCTGATTGGTGGCCTCGTCGCGCGAGCCGGCGCCGATCCAGACGCCGAGCGAGACCGTGGAGGCATGGTTCATGCGCTCGGACACCACCCTGAGCCCGGAGGGCAGGGTGGTGACGCGCACATCTTCGTCGCCGGGCATGACCATGGCCGTCATGCCGCAGCGCCCTTGACCGCCCGGGCCGAGCGCCGGATGAACCGCTCCACATCGCTCTGCGCGTTGGGAAGCCGCGTGAACACCTCCGGCCGGTCCAGCAGATCCGACAGATGCGCCGGCAAGGGCGGGTGGACCCCCGATGCGGCCTTCACCGCCGCGGGGAACTTGGCCGGATGCGCCGTGCCGAGCACGACCATCGGGGTCGCCGGATCGGCACGAAGCGCGTCGCGCGCGGCCGCGACGCCGATCGCGGTGTGCGGGTCGAGCAGGTAACCGGCTTCGCGCCAGACCCGCTCGATCTCGGCGGACGTGGCCGTCTCCCCGATCGCCGCCGCGTCGAACTCCGCGCGGATGCGGCCGAGCGCCGGCTCGTCCACCTCGAAGCGCCGGCCTTGCGCGAGGTTGCCCATCAGCCTGCGGACGGCGGCGGCGTCGCGCCCGTGCGCCTCGAACAGCAGGCGCTCGAAATTGGACGACACCTGGATGTCCATTGACGGTGCGCTGGTCGGCGTGACGCCCGTGATCTGGTAGGCGCCGGAGCGGAGCGTGCGGACGAGGATGTCGTTCTCGTTGGTCGCGACCATCAGCCGCCCCACGGGCAGGCCCATGCGCTTGGCGACCCAGCCGGCCAGCACGTCGCCGAAATTGCCGGTCGGCACCGAGAATGACACCGGCCGGTGCGGCCCGCCGAGGGCCGCGGCAGCCGTGAAGTAGTAGACGGTCTGCGCAGCGATCCGGCCCCAGTTGATCGAGTTGACGCCCGACAGGCCGAGCTCGTCGCGGAAGGCGTGATGGTTGAACATCGCCTTCACCAGCGCTTGGCAGTCGTCGAAATCGCCGTCGATAGCGAGCGCGTGGACGTTCGGTGCGTCCACGGTCGTCATCTGCCGGCGCTGCACGTCCGAAACGCGGCCATGGGGATAGAGGATGAAGATGTCCACCTGGGACAGGCCCTTGAACGCCTCGATGGCGGCGCCGCCCGTGTCCCCGGAGGTCGCGCCGACGATGGTGGCGCGCTGCCCGCGGGCGGTGAGCACAAGGTCCATCATGCGCCCGATGAGCTGCATCGCGATGTCCTTGAAGGCGAGCGTCGGTCCGTGGAAGAGCTCCTGGACGAACAGGTTGTCGCCGATCTGCACGAGCGGGCACACGGCCGGATGCCGGAAGCCCGCATAGGCCTCGCCGATCATCCGCGTCAGTGCGGCAGGCTCGAAGGCGCCGTCTGCCAGCGCGCCCACGACCGCATCGGCCACCGCCGCATAGGGCTTTCCGGCAAAGGACGCGATCGTTGCGTGGTCGAGGCTGGGATAGGCTTCAGGCAGGTAGAGCCCGCCATCGCGCGCCAGTCCGGCGAGCAGGGCATCGGCGAAGGACAGGGCGGGCGCCTCGCCACGGGTGGAGATGTGAAGCACGGCTTTGGTCCAGAGGATGACGGCGCCGGAGGCGGGCGCCCGGCCTTGCTATAGGTCGGATCGGCCGCCCGCGCCAGCGCCGGCGCGCCGCCCGGCGCGCAGGAAAGCCGCGAGCACGCCGGCCAGGGTGACGGCGAGTCCGAACCAGGTCAGGGCGTATTGCAGGTGGTTGTTTGGCACGCGGGCGATCATATCGCGGATGTCGACGCCGACCGGCAGCGCCTGTCGATCTGGCCCACGTTCGGCCTCGATCATGAACGGCGCTGCCTCAACGCCGAGCGCGGAAGCGATGGCTTTAGGATCGCGCAGATGGAAATCGCGCCGCGCCGGGTCGGGCGCGGGGGTGAAGGCGTTCGAGGGCTCGGGCTTGCGCAGGATGCCGGTGAGCGTGGCCGGGCCCGACGGCGCGGGCAGGGCCGCCTGGGCTTCCTCTGGCGCGAAGCCCCGGTTGACGAGAATCACACCGCCATCCGGAAGGCGCAGCGCCGCGATCAGGTACCGCCCGAAGCCGCCAGGCCTGCGGTCGGCGCCCTCCGGCCGCACCATCGCGACGCGCACGGTCGCGGTCGCGCCGGGTAGCCATTCGCCTGAGGCCGTCACCCGTGTCAGGTCCGCGCTGTCGAGGTCGAGGCCCGCCCAGCGCTCGCGAGCGGGGAGGGAGGCGGGCGGCGCCTCGGCCTGGGCCGCGAGACGGGCAAGGAAGGCGCCTTTCTCCTCGCGGCGCTGCAACTGCCACGCGCCAAGGCCGCACAGGATCGCCATGGCCGCCGCGGCGAGGCCGATCAGCAGCCGAGGCGATCGGGGACCCGCCTGCGCCGCGCCGCTCATTTGCCGAGCCGTCCCTCGCCAGCATCCCGCGCGTATTGCAGCGAGACCGCGAGGCCCTTCATCGGCCTGAGCAGCGCCAGGCACAGCGCCACGGTGAGCGGCAGCCAGATGACGAGATGCACCCAGGCTGGTGGCTCATAGGCCATCTCCAGCGCCAGCACCCCGCCGACAATGGCGAAGCCGGCGATGAACATGATGATGACGGCCGGCCCGTCGGCTGAGTCGGCAAAGGCGAGATCGAGCCCGCACGCTGCGCAGGAAGGCCTGAGCTTCAGGAAGCCGTCGAACAGCTTGCCTTCCCCGCAGCGGGGGCAGCGGCAGGCGAGGCCGGTCGAGTAGGGCGATGGCGCTGTCATCTCGGCATCCCTGAAACGGAAAAGGGGCGGCAAGGAGCCGCCCCGAAAGCTGATCGTCTCGCCGGTTGGCTCAATGGGCCGCGGCGTGCGCTCCGGCGCCCCAGACATAGATGGCGGCGAAGAGGAACAGCCACACCACGTCGACGAAGTGC
>JAIXZF010000290.1 GCA_027489835.1 Hyphomicrobiales bacterium | reverse complement strand
TATGCGAGCCAGGGCGATGCGGCGGCTGGCTTGGGGTTAAGCAGCGCCCGCCTCCTCGACCTCGGCGACCTCAACGTGTTTCCGCTCGAGCGCGAGCGCAACAGCGCGGCCCTGATGCGCCAGCTCGTGGCCATCATCGGCAAGGGCGCCGTTCCGGTGGTGGTGGGCGGCTATTTCGCGATGGCTCCGGTGATGCGAGCCGCGCTGAAGCAGGTCACCGGACGGACAGCCATCGGCCTCCACTTGCCGGCCGGTGACCGGCTGGAGCATGGCGTCATCGGGAGTGATCTGGTCGCGCTCACGATCGACCTCGCGTCCCTGACCGCATCGGTGCCCGGCACGATGCGGCCGCTGGCGCGCCTGCGGCAGGCGATCGAGACGGTCGCGCCCGGCTCCATCGGCGCCGTCCACCTCATGGGCCTCGCTCCGGAGCTCGACCTGTGCGGCCGCCATGACAGCGATCTGGGCCGGCATGTGCTGCATCTGATCGTTTCCCATCTGAGCAAGGCGGGCGCCTGATGTCGCTCAGGATCGAGCCTCTTCCCCGCATGGCAGGGCATCTGCCGTTCATGCGCGGCCGCCTGGTGACGATGAACGATGTCGAAGCCGGGATGGTGGCGGCGTTCGGCGTGCCGTTCGCGGGCGATGGGCGCACGGATCTCGCACCCGTCGCGATGCGCGAGACCTCCGCCTATTTCGGCTCGCATTTCAACGCGAACATGAAGTCCGCGATGGACATCGACCAGCGTCAGGCGCTGCGCGGCGCGGACATGGCGGGTCTCATCGTCGATCTCGGCGATCTGCGGCCCGACGGGGCGACCGGCTTCGAAGGCCCGATCCGCCAGGCGGTTGCGGACATCCGCAAGCGGGGCGCGATTGCGCTCCTGCTCGGCGGCGACGAGGCTTGCATCGCTTCTGCATGCGCCGGCCTGCGCGACAGCGAGGCTTCGTCCGGAGGGATCGCAGCCATCCTGATCGGCACAGTGCCGGAGCTGTTGGCGCTGGAGGGGCAGGATCTGGCCTGCGTCGTTTCAAGTGGCGGACCGACAGCGGGTGATGCTAGGGTTTTGCAGCTGGCCTTCCATGAGCTACAGCAGGCGCCAGAGCGTGCTGCCGGCTCGCTCCTGCGCCATGTCGGCACTCGTCCCATCCATGTGGCGCTGGATGCCTCCGCCATCGCCAGCCATTGGCACGGCGCCAGCCCTGCCGCCACGTTCGACGGCCTGAGCCTGTCGCAGTGCCGTTTCCTGTTCCGACAGCTTGGCGCCGGACAGATCGCGAGCCTGTCGATCACCGGGCTCGATCCGGCGATAAATGGGCTGTCCACGGTCAAAACCGGCCAGCGCCTGCTGCTCACGGCCATCCTCGACCTGATCTACGCGCGGCTCGGCGTGCTCGAGCCGGTGAGGGAGCCATCCCATGCTTGAGCCTGATGTGGGGTCCATCGCGTTCGCCTCGCCGGTCGCCGGCTTCTTCGGCGCAGAGCGGGTCGATGCGGCCGAGCTGAAGCCCGGCGATCTGGCCTTCGTCGGCATACCGTCCGATGCGACCCATACCAGCCGCATCGGCACGCGCTTCGGGCCGCGCGCCCTCAGGCATGAAACGAGCGCGCTGATGGCGGCGCTGGAAGAGCAGGCAGAGGACGGCTTGGTCGATCTTGCAACAGGCCTAGCCTGCCATCTGGCCGACCGGCAGGCTGTGGTCGATCTCGGCGACGCCGCGATCCATCCGCTCGATGTCGAGGCGACGATCCGCTCCATCGCCGACAGGACGAAGGCCGTCGTTCGGAAGGGCGCGCTGCCGGTCGCGATCGGCGGCGACCATTTCAACAGCTATCCTGCCTGCCTCGGCGTCTCCGAGGCGCTGGCCGAAGCCGAGCCCGAGACGCGCTTCGGCTACATCCAGATCGACGGGCATCTCGACTTCTGCGACCGGCTCGCCGCCTGGGGACCGTTCAACCACGCCACCAATGCCCGCCGCTGTTCGGAACTTCCCAACATCCGGCGCGAGAACATGGTCTGGATCGGGATCGCGGGCTGGGTCGACGGCAACGACGTGGCCGAGATCGAAGGCTTCGGGGGCCTGATCTTCTCCGCCGAGGACGTCCACAGGATTGGCGCGGGGGAGGTCGCGCGCCGCGCCGTCGCGCATGCGCTCCGCAATTGCGACCGAATCTATCTCACCATCGATGTCGATGCGCTGGATTCGGGCTTCCTGCCGGGGACCGGCTCCATCGTGCACAGCGAGATCACCTGCCGGCAATACATCGACCTGCTGGAGGTCTTCGCCGAGGCGCCGCTGTGCGGCATCGACATGGTCGAGGTCTCGCCGCCGCTCGATCCGTCGGGGCGCTCCGAGGCCATCGCGGCGCAGCTGCTGTTCGAAATCCTCCGCCCGCGGCTGGTGGCTCAGAAGGACTTGCAGCCGTGAAGGCGTTTCCGAACCTGATCGCCGGCGAGGCCGCGCCCGTCCATAAGGCGATGGACAACATCAACCCGTCGGATACGAACGACGTCATCGGCGCGTTCGCCATGGCCTCGCGCGCCGATGTTGACGCGGCGATCGAGGCGGCGGCACAGGCGTTTCCGGTCTGGTCGCGAACGAATGCCCTGCAGCGCTTCGAGATCCTCGACCGGATCGGCACCGAGCTGAGCGCCCGCGCCGGCGAGATCGGGGACATGCTGGCCCGCGAGGAAGGCAAGACGCTGAAGGAGGCGACGGCGGAAGCCCTTCGCGCCGGGCAGCTGTTCAAGTTCTTCGCCGCCGAAGCCTACCGGGCCAACAGCGAGGGCCTGCCATCGGTGCGGGACCAGATCGGCCTCTCCGTCGCGCGCGAGCCGATCGGCGTCGTCGGGATCATCACGCCCTGGAATTTCCCCATCGCCATCCCGGCCTGGAAGATCGCGCCGGCGCTGGCCTATGGCAACGCGGTGGTGTTCAAGCCGGCCGAGCTGGTTCCGGGCTCCGCCTGGCTGCTCGCCGACATCATCAACCGCTCCGGCCTGCCCAAGGGCGCCTTCAATCTCGTGATGGGGCATGGCGCCGTCGTCGGCGACGCCATCATCGCGTCGCGCAAGGTGGCCGGGGTTTCCTTCACCGGCTCGACGCGCGTGGGCAAGATGATCGGGCACGCGCTGTTCGAGCGCGGCGCGCGGATGCAACTCGAAATGGGCGGCAAGAACCCGCTGATCGTGCTGGATGACGCGCC
>JAIXZF010000140.1 GCA_027489835.1 Hyphomicrobiales bacterium | reverse complement strand
TTGCGGGGAAACAGGTTGTTCACGATGTCGATGCGGATGTGTTCCTGCGCGATCACCGTCCACGGCGCGCAGAGCAGGAACACGGCGCCGAACAGCACCCATTGCAGTTCGAGCCAGGAGTTCGACGAGATGTCGAACAGCTTCCGGATGATGGCGTTGACGGTCGACACCGCCACGGCCAGCAGGATGAGCCAGGCGACCCAGCGGCCCACCCGTGTGTTGAGCGCGTCGATGGCGCGGCTCAGCGACAATAATCCGCCCAAGGAAATCCCCCTGATCTTTTTTGATTGGCGGCCACGGTTCGTCCGTGAAACCACTTATGCAGAATGTGAATGCATCAAACGCATATCGCATGCGAAACGGGGCGACAAGTCGGGAAAAACCGCTTCAACCCAATGCTTTGGTTTCATTTGCGACGATTGAGCGCGCTGATCGCGGCGGCGCCGAGGGTCATCGTCATCATGATCATCAGGAAGGATTGCGGCCAGATCGGCGTCAGCGTCCCGGCCACCCACGAGATGAGCGCGCCGAGGCCGAGCTGCACGAAGCCGGTGAGCCCCGCGGCGGCTCCCGCGAGGTCGGGCCGCACCGACAGTGCGGCCGCGGTCGCGCTCGGGATCGTCAGCCCGTTGCCGATGCCGTTCAGCGTCAGCGGGATGAACAGGAACACCGGCGCCCAGAACGGGGCGAGCGAGAACGCCGCCGCCAGCGTCACGGCAATCGACGACAGCACGAGGCCGAGCGGGATCAGCCGGTCGGCGCCGATCTTCTGGCCGAAGCGCCCGGTGAGGAAGTTGCCGCACATGTAGCTGCCCGCCATCACGGCGAAAAAGGCTCCGTAGACGGCGGGGCTTGCCTTCATGTGCTCGACCACGGCGAAGGGCGCGCCGGCGATGAAGCTGAAGAAGGTGGCCGAGGTCAGCGTCAGCACCGCGCTGTTGACCAGGAAGGACCGCTGCCGGACCAGCGTCGGGAACGCCCTGAAGGTGTCGCCGACGCTGGACGGCGCGCCGCTGCGGCGCAGCGTCTCGGGCAGGCTGCGGAAGGCGCCGAGCGCGGCTCCGAGGCCCGCCAGCGTCATCAGGATGAAGATGGCGCGCCAGCCATAGGTCTTGTCGATGAACCCGCCCACCAGGGGCGAGAGCATCGGCGCCACCACCATGGCCATGGTCACGTAGCCGATGATGCTGGCGGCCTCGTCCTTGCCGGCCATGTCGCGCGCGATGGCGCGCGTCAGTGCGAAGGCCGTGCCCGCGCCGACCGCCTGCAGCATCCGCGCCGCCAGCAGCGTCGGGATCGAGGCGGACATGAGCCCCGCGATCGAGCCGAGCGCGAACAGGATGAGCCCGCCGATGATGCAGGGCCGCCTGCCGATGCGGTCCGAGAGCGGCCCGACGACCAGCTGCGCCACGGCGACCGCCGCCAGGTAGAGCGTCAGCGTGAGCTGGATCGTGCCGTAGTCGGTGCCGAGCGACCGCGCGATGGAGGGCGTTGCCGGGGCCAGAACGTTGAGCGCGAAGGGCTGCACAGCGCTGCACAGGACAAGCACGGCGAGCGAAGGCCGGATCATGGGGCTGGCGGTCATGAAGGTGGCGTCTCCTTGAGCGGCTGGCCAGACCTCACGCGTTGCCTGTGCAGCGTGTAAAGCCCGCTGCCGACGATGAGGGACGCCCCGACGAGCGCCGGCCCGTCCGGCCAGTCGCCCCAGATGGCGATGCCGACGAGGATGGCGAACACCAGCACCGTGTAGCGGAAACCGGAGACGAGCGACACGTCGGCGTCGCGATAGGCGACGATGATGCCGTAATTGCCGAGCGCGACGAACAGCGCGGCGCAGACGAGATAGATCGTCTCGCGCATCCTGAGCGGCTGCCAATCCTCCGCAAGGCCGAGCGCCAGGCCGGTGAGCCCGACCACGATGGTCGTGCTGAAGGTCACCACGGTCGAGGGCACCTTCGACTGGATCTGGCGGGTGACGAGGTCGCGCACGCTCACCAGCACGGCGCTGAGCAGCGCCACGAGCGTGTAGGCGTTGAAGCCGTCCGAGCTCGGCCGGACGACGATGAGCACGCCGACGAAGCCGATGCCGATGGCCGCCCAGCGCCGCCAGCCCACGGATTCGATGCCGAGCAGGGCCGCGAGCGCGACGACGAACAGCGAGGCGGCCTGCAGGATCGCGGTGATGTTCGCCAGCGGCAGATGGGCGAGCGCGGTGATGAAGGCGACGGCGACCAGACCTTCCAGCGAGGCGCGAACGATGACCATGGGGTTGGCGAGGGCCCTTAGGTCGGAGAAGCGGCCGAGGCCGCGAACCAGCGCGAGAGCCGCGGCCGTGGCGACCAGACCACGCAGCGCCAGCACCTGTCCCGTCGGATAGGCCGTGGTGGCGAGCTTGACGAAGGCGTCGTTGACCACGAACAGCGCCATCGCCGCGATCATGGCGAGCACGCCGCGCCGGTTGTCGCTGGAGGTCGGCACGGGATCAGGCGGTTCGCGTCATGGCGTCAGGCCGCCTGCTTGAAGCGGTCGAGGCTGAAGGGGCTGATGTCGAACCGCGTCGCGCCGGTCGTCGCGATCTCGGCCAGGATCTCGCCGATGGCGCTCGCGAACTTGTAGCCATGGCCCGAGCAGCAGGAGGCGAACGAAACCTGCGGCACGCCGGGAATGGTGTCGATCACGAAGTGGTCGTCCGGTGTCACGGTGTAGATGCAGCCCTTCAGCGCCAGATGCTCGCTGGTCGCCTGCGGGAAATAGCGGTCGAGGCATTCCTTCAGCATCCTTGCCTGACGGGGCGAGGGCGTGCGGTCAGGCTGCGACGGATCGATCGGCTCGCGGGCGAAATGCGGCCCGCCAAGCTTGAAGCCCGGATGCTCCCAGAGCGGGAAGCCGTAGAAATTGCCTTCCTCGACAGTGAGGATGAACACCGGCATCTTGCCGATCCGGAAGGGCTCGGGGTCCTTCACCGTGTACCAGCCGATGGCCTGCTTCACCGTCTTGATGTGGGGCGCGAGCGCCGGGTTGAGCGTGTCCATCCAGGCGCCCGATGTCAGCACGAGGCGGCCCGCGTGATAGACGCCGCGCTCTGTCCTGACGCGCACGCCGCCATCGGCGGTCGGGCTCCAATCGAGCACCGGCTCATTGGTGCGGATGGTGGCGCCGGCCGCCTGCGCCAGCCCGACATGGGCGTAGATCGCGCGTTCGGACGCGACGAAGCCGCCGCCCGGCTGCCACAGCCCGATATGACCCTTTGGCAGGTCGAAGGCCGGAAACCGCTTCTGGATGTCCTTGAGCTCGAGCATCTCGTGGGTCAGCCCGTGGTCGATGCACGACTGGCGAGAGCTTTCGACAAAGCCGGCGCCTTCAGGCGCGAGATCGACCGAGCCCGTGACATAGAGCAGGTCCATGCCGGCCCTGGCGCCGGTCTCGGTCCACAACTCATGCGCGCGCTTGACGATCGGCACATATTGGGTGCCCTCGAAGTAGGCCAGCCGAATGATGCGCGTCATGCCGTGCGACGAGCCCATGCCGTGGCCGAGGTCGAAGCGCTCAAGGCCCAGGACGCGCTGGCCGCGCTGCGCCAGATGCCAGCAAGCAGCGGAGCCCATGCCGCCCACGCCCGCCACGATCACGTCGTAAACCTGTTCCGTCATCCTGCCCTCCGCGTTGCGGCCACGTTGTAGAAGAGGCCGGCCTCCCGGTCCATGCGCGCGCGAGGATGGGCTTCATGTCCGCGGCGCGACGCACACCCCGGGTTTACCTTAACCGGGCGTAAGGGCTTTGGCCGCTAAGACAGGGCTGGCTTGCGGTGGATTTCAATGGGCGCGAAGCGGGCACACTCAAACGAGGTCGACGTCGAGGCCGGCTCCGCCCGTCAGCGCGGGAGCGCGGCCGGGCGCATCGACGGCACGGGCTCGCCCGAGCTCGGCGAGCATCCGGCGGCCCTCGGCGCGGGCGGCCTGATGGGAGCGCTTCACCGCGCCGCCTCGCGCATCTGGCGCAAGCCCGGCGTTGCCGGGACGGAGCCCGTCGCCGCCGCGCCCTTCAGCGCGCCGCAGCCGATCGGGCAGGATGTCCGGCAACAGCATTTCCGCCAGTCGCTCGACATGATCGAGACGGACGTGACGGCGGCGCTGGAACGGCTGATCCGGCTCATCGCCACCTCCGGCCAGTTCACGGCCGAAACCGCCAGCGACCTCGTCCAGATCCATGAAGGCATGAGCCAGCTGCGTGAGGCGGCCGCCCACGCCCATCGCGATGTCGCCCAGCTCGCGGATGCCTCGGCCCAGGTGTCGCTCAGCGCCGAAACCGTAAGCAGCAACGCCGCCAAGGCCCGCGGCAGCGTCGACGACGCCGCCCGCATCGCCACCTCCGCCACCGACATCATGCTCAGGCTCTCCACCGCCTCGGGCGAGATTTCCGGCATGGTCGACACCATCGCCATGATCGCGCGGCAGACCAATCTTCTGGCGCTTAACGCCACCATCGAGGCCGCGAGGGCCGGCGACAGCGGCCGCGGCTTCGCCATCGTGGCGCAGGAGGTCAAGGCCCTCTCGACCGAGACCGGCAAGCGCGTCGCCGACATCAGGAAGCGCGTCGAGGTGCTCGAGGACGCCACGGCGCGCTCCTTCGGCGCCATCGCCGACATCACCGGCATCATCAACGACGTGAACCCGATGGTCTCCGCCATCAGCGACGCGATCCAGGAACAGGCCATGTCGGTGACCGAGCTGACGCGGCGCACCCAGAAGACGGCCCGCTTCATCGAGAGCGTGGCCGAACGCGTCTCGACGGTGGAAGCCTCCGCCAGCGCCGCCACCAAGCGCAGCGGCTCGGCTGCCGGCGCCTCCGACAACGCCGTGCGCGAGGCTGCGAACGTCTCCCGCTACGTCGCCGCCATCCGGCAGGCCGGCTTCGCCGCCCGCCGCCAGCATGACCGCTTCCCGCACGAGACGCGGCTCACGCTGCATGTCGGCGCCGATAGCTGGATGGCCGTCACCGTAGACATCTGCGAAGGCGGCGTTCTCATCGCCAAGCCGCCGGGCTGCAGCCTTGCCGCAGAATCGCGGATCAAGCTCGATTTCGCCGAAATCGGCGTCTTGTCCGCCCGCGTGGTGGGCACCAGCCCGCTCGGCCTGCATTGCGCCTTCACCGATTTGGCAGAGCCGGCTGCCCCGGCCTTTTTCGCCCATGTCGCCGCAGTCCGCGCCGGCTACGATCCGCTGATCCGCAAGGCGCAAGCGTTGGCCACGCGCGTGGTCGATGCGATGCACCGCGTCATCAAGGAAGGCGCCATCACCGATCAGGTGCTGTTCGACACGACCTACATCCCCGTGCCGGAAACCGACCCGCCGCAGTTCGAATCGCCATCTCTGCCGGTGCTGCGCCGCATCCTGACGCCGCTGTGCGAGCCGCCGCTGATGGAGGATACCAAGCTGGTCTATTGCGTGGCTGTCGATCGCAATGGCTACGTCCCCGTTGGCAACCGTGCCATGTCCAAGCCGCAGCGCAAGGGCGAGTCGGCCTGGAACAACCAGAATTGCCGTGATCGCCGGTTCTACGATGACAATGCCGGCATGACGGCCGCCCGCTCCGTCAGGCCCTTTGTCGTGCAGGCCTATCGCCGCGAACTGGGCGACGGACATCCCGAGACCATCTGCGAGGTCGTGGTGCCCCTCTTCGTCTGCGACCGCCACTGGGGCGGGCTGAAGATGGGCTACCGCTTCTGAGGCCTCAGCCTCCCGTCACACTCATATGACGTCCCACCGCCGGGCGGCTGCCCTTCCGGTCGATCACGAAGTCATGGCCTTTCGGCTTGCGCGCGATGGCTGCCTCGATCGCGGCATGCAGCGCCGCGTCGCTTTCGCTGGCCCTGATCACGGAACGCAGATCGGCCGCATCCTCCTGGCCGAGGCACATATAGAGCGTGCCCGTGCAGGTCAGCCGCACCCGGTTGCAGCTCTCGCAGAAGTTATGCGTCATCGGCGTGATGAAGCCGATCAGCCCGCCCGTCTCAGCAGCGCGGACATAGCGCGCCGGACCGCCGGTGCGGTAGGGATCGTCGATCATCGTGAAGCGGTCCATCAGCCGCGCCCGCACCACGGACAGCGGCAGGAATTGGTCGATCCTGGCAGGCTCGATGTCGCCGAGCGGCATCACCTCGATGAAGGTGATGTCCATGCCGTCGCCATGCGCCCAGCGGATCAGCTCCTCGATCTCGCCCTCGTTGACCCCCTTGAGCGCCACGGCGTTGATCTTGACGCGCAGGCCAGCGGCGCGCGCAGCAGCCAGCCCCTCATGCACCTTGGCAAGGTCGCCCCAGCGCGTGATCGCCTTGAACTTGTCGGGGTCGAGCGTGTCGAGCGAGACATTGATGCGCTTCACGCCGCAATCGGCTAGCTCGGACGCGTAGCGCCCCAGCTGCGAGCCGTTGGTGGTGACGGTCAGCTCCTCCAGCCCCTGGCCGAGATGGCGCGAGAGCGAACGGAACAGGCTCATGATGTCGCGGCGCACCAGCGGCTCGCCGCCGGTGATCCTGATCTTGCGGGTGCCGCGCGCGATGAAGGCCGAGCCGATCCTGTCCAGTTCCTCGAGCGTGAGCAGGTCGCGCTTCGGCAGGAAGTTCATGTCCTCGGACATGCAGTAGACGCAGCGGAAATCGCAGCGGTCCGTCACCGAGATGCGGATGTACTCGATGGCGCGGCCGAAGGGGTCGACCAGCGGCGCGCCCGCCTGCGTCGGGATCGACAGATCCATGATGCTCCAAACCCTTCCCGGCGACGCGCGCGCCGATGTCGCCCCGAATAGGCGCCCTGGCGCTTGCGCCCGCTGCGTTCCCAACCCTATCAAGGCATATGTGAGGGCGCGGCGCGCGACGTCAATGGCGCCGCTCGCCGCAAGCGGAGCGTGGCATGCAGAACCATCAGGACTGGCCGACCGAGATCAGGCTGGCCAAGGATCGCCGCACGCTCGTCGTCACCTTCGAGAGCGGCGCCCGCTATGAGCTGCCGGCCGAGTATCTGCGGGTCGAGAGCCCGTCCGCTGAAGTGCAGGGACACGGGCCGAACGAGAAGAAGACCATTCCCGGAAAAATGAACGTCGAGATCATTGGCGTCGAGCCCGTCGGCCACTACGCCGTCAAGCTGATCTTCGACGACATGCACGACAGCGGCATCTTCGGCTGGGACACGCTGGCCGAGATGGGGCGCGACCATGCCGCACGCTGGGGCGCCTATCTCGACGCGCTGGCTCAGGCGGGGCTGAGCCGCGAGCCCCAGCGCCCGCGCCGCTGAAACGGCCGCGCCGCAGAAGGTGCCGCCTCCGACCAGGATGCCGGCGGATCATCCGCTCGTCTTCGCGGCCGGACTTGCGCAAGTCCAATACTTGCTTTGATGGCCGCAAGTTTATTCAAATTCGACTGTCTTGAGCAAGCCGTCCTTTGTTAAGGATACGATGAAGTCGAATATCGACGGAACCATGCGTTAAGCCGTCGGGGCGATAGTCGCTTCCTGTTGGGCATCCAGGAGGAACCGGCATGCAGGCGCGCGTCATGGACCATCTCGAAACCGCAACGCCGGAGCGCCGCGAAGCCCGCCAGCCGATCGACAGGATGATCGGCCGCGTCGTCGCCTGCGACGG
>JAIXZF010000243.1 GCA_027489835.1 Hyphomicrobiales bacterium | reverse complement strand
TCCATCTGGATGGCGAGCGCCTTGCCGCCCGCCGCCTCGATCTCGCGGGCCGATTCGTGGATCGTGCCCGGCAGCTTCGCATGCGGGTCCGAGGTCTTCGCGGCGATGGCGACGTTCGCCCCGTCGCGTGCGCAGCGCAGGGCGATGGCGAGGCCGATGCCGCGCGAGCCGCCCGTGACGAACACGGTCTTGCCCTTGAGTGAGGTGGTGGTCATCGCGCTGTCTCCTGGGACTGGATCGTGAAACGCTCGGGCTGGGAGCCGTCATCGTCGGTGAAATGATAGAGGCGCGCGAGGTCGGCGGCGTGCAGCATCTGGCCCGCGAAGCGCGCCACCTCGGCATCGCCCGCCAGCGCCGCGACCGCGCGGCCGGCATAGCGCGGCGTCTCCGTGGCCTCTTCCGCCTGGCCGGCCTCGACGACGCGCTCGGTGCGCACGAAGCCGGGCGAGAGCGCCAGCGCCGTCACGCCATGGGGCTTCAGTTCCGCACCCATCGCCAGCGACAGCCGGTTCATCGCCGCCTTGGCGACGTCGTAGACCACATCGCCGAGATAGCCGCCGGCGGTGTCGAAGGAGATGGTGACGATCAGCCCCTGCCGGGCCGAGACCATGGCCGGTGCGACGGCGCGAGAGGTGAGATACTGGGCATAGAGCCCGGTCTCCAGCGCGTGGCCGAGCGAGGCCGGGCCGCGCCGCCAGAAGGGGGTGCCGAAGCGCGAGCCATCGGCATGGCGCTCCCCGTCGAAGCCCTCGTTGCCGCCCCAGACGGCGTTGACCAGCACGTCGATGCGGCCAAACCGGCGCAGCGCCCAGGACACCATCGTGTCCACCTCGCGCTCCTTGGTGTGGTCGCAGACGTAATGGACGCCGCGCCCGCCGGCCGCCTCGACCTCGCGGGCTGTGTCCTCGATCACCTCGGGCCTTGCATCCGTGCGCGGGCCGGCCTCGCTGGAGCGGCCGGTGACGATCACGGTGGCGCCGGCCTCGCCCAGCGCCCGCGCCACGCCGCGCCCGACGCCGCGCGAGGCGCCGGCGACGAGGCAGATGCGGCGCGCCAGATCAGGCATGGCGGCGCAGGTTCAGCTCGCCAGGGCGAGCGGCGCGTCGTGGACGGAGGCCGCGCCGGCCGTCACCGTCACCTCGAGGCCCTGCGCCGCGGGCAGGAGGTTCTCGGCGAAGAACCGCGCGATCGCGATGCGCCCCGCATGGGCGGGAGCCCGGTCCCCCGCGGCCATCGCGGCTTCGGCGGCGAGCGCGATTTCGCCGAGGCCCGCCGCGCCCTGCACGAGGCCGAACAGCCTGAGATAGGGGGTGGCGCCGGCCAGCGCGTCCTCGGGCCGGTTGCCGGCCAAGGTCGTCTTCATCCAGCCCGTGGCGCGGTCGAGGCTCTCCACCGCGTCGCGCAGCCGGGCCGCCGCCTGCCCGAAGGCCGGGTTGCGGCTGGCGGCGAGCGCGCCTTGCGTCTTGCGGAGCCGGGCCAGAGCGGCCTGGACGACGGCGCCGCCCGAGAGCGGCAGCTTGCGCTGCACGAGGTCGATGGCCTGGATGCCGTTGGTGCCCTCGTAGATGGTCAGGATGCGGGCATCGCGCAGATGCTGCGCCGCGCCGGTCTCCTCGACGAAGCCCATGCCGCCATGGACCTGCACGCCGATGGACGCGACCTCGACGCCGATGTCGGTCGAGAAGGCCTTGGCGACGGGCGTGAGCAGCGCGCCCATCTCGGCCGCGGCCTTGGCCTCGGCCGGATCGGCGACATGGTGGGCGCGGTCGAGCTCGGCGGCGGTGAGGTAGCAGATGGCGCGGCTGGCATTGGTCAGCGCCAGCATCGTCATCAGGTTGCGGCGGACATCCGGGTGGTCGACGATCGCGCTCATGCCATCGCCGGCGGCGCCGGGCGCGCGGCCCTGGCGGCGCTCATTGGCGTAATGCAGCGCCTGCTGGTAGGCGCGGTCCGCGATGGCGACGCCCTGGATGCCGACGCCGAGGCGGGCATTGTTCATCATCGTGAACATGCAGGCGAGGCCGCGATTCTCCTCGCCGATCAGGTAGCCGACAGCCCCGCCCTTGTCGCCGAACACCATGGTGCAGGTGGGCGAGCCGTGGATGCCGAGCTTGTGCTCGACGCCGGCGCAGCGGACGTCGTTGTGGGCGCCGAGCGTTCCGTCCGCGCCGACCATGAACTTCGGCACGGCGAAGAGCGAGATGCCGCGCGTGCCAGCCGGCGCGTCGGGCAGGCGGGCGAGGACCAGATGGACGATGTTCTCGGTCAGGTCGTGCTCGCCATAGGTGATGTAGATCTTCTGGCCGGTGATGAGGTAGCTGCCATCCTGCTGGCGCTCGGCGCGGGAGCGCAGGGCGTTGAGGTCCGAGCCGGCCTGGGGCTCGGTGAGGTTCATGGTGCCCATCCACTCGCCGGAGACGAGCTTGGCGAGGTAGGTGTCCTTCAGCGCCTGCGACCCGTGCACCGTCAGCGCCTCGATGGCGCCGCAGGTCAACAGTGGACCGAGGGCGAAGGCGAGGCAGGCGGCGTTCCACATTTCGAGGCAGGGCGCGTTGACGAGTGCCGGCAGTCCCTGGCCGCCATATTCCTCCCTAGCGGGCAGCGCATTCCAGCCGCCCTGGGCCCATGCCGTGTAGGCCTCCTTCCAGCCGGCGGGCATGGTGACGCGGCCGTCGCTCAGCGGCGTGCCCGCGCGGTCGCCGACACGGTTCAGCGGCGCGATGACGCTGGCCGCGAACTTGCCGGCCTCCTCGAGGATCGAGGCGACGAGATCGTCGGACAGGTCGGGATAGACTCCGTCCGCGATGGAGCGGTCGAGGCCCGACACGGCCTTGAGCGTGAACAGCATCTCGTCGACGGGCGGACGATAGGTCATCGGTGCTTCCTCCGGGCCGTGTCTCCGGCCTGTCTGCCTTGCCCGCTTCCACACCCGCCCGCAGCGTGGCGGGCTTCGTGTCCGCATCGCGGCGGTTGACGCCATGATGGGGCAAAGCCTACCGAGGCGTCCAGTGCAAGCAGGGTCCGCCGAGATAGTTCACATATGAACGAGTTGCCGTCAACTGCGCAGCCCCGCCCCGCGCGGAGGCTGGCCGCCGACGCGGCGGGGATCGCCGAAGCGGCGAGCCTGCTGGCCTCGGGCGGGCT